>JBFWSI010000293.1:0-5413 GCA_050248455.1 Gammaproteobacteria bacterium
ACGCGGAGGAGCCGGATGCCGTCGAAACCTTGCCGGGTGAAGGCGTGCGCATCGACCAGGCGCAGACGCGCGTCGACGTGAAGGGCGCTTTCGACGATCCGCTGCCCGGTGTGCGCGAGGTGCGCACGCGCTGGGGCATCAACGATCACACGCACCGGGAGCTCGAACCGGGCGGCGCCGTCGGCACGACCTTGCTGAACCAGGAGACCGAAGGCCGCGTCGAGCTCGTGCATGCACCGTGGTTCGGCGTCGACGGCGTCGTCGGCGTGCAGATCCAGCAGCGCGACTTCGACGCGCGCGGCGAGGAAGCCTTCGTGCCGAAGTCGACGCAGGACTCGATCGCGCTGTTCCTCGTCGAGAAGCGCGACTTCGGGCGGCTGCACGTCGATGCCGGCTTCCGCTACGAGGACAACGAGGCCGAGGCCGAGGACGAGCGCGCCGCGCGCGCGGTGTCGCACGGCGTGTACTCGCTGTCCGGCGGAATGAGCTACCGGCATGCGAACGGTATCGAGCTCGGAGGCTCGGTGACACGCGCCGAGCGCGCGCCGGCGCTGGAAGAGCTGTTCGCGCACGGCCCGCATCTCGCGTCCAACACCTTCGAGATCGGCAATGCCGGGCTCGATACCGAGACCGCGACGAACCTCGATCTCTACCTCCGTCGCGACGCAGGCCGCTGGCGCTGGACGGCGGGTGCGTTCTACAACGCCATCTCGAACTTCATCTTCGCGCTCGAGCAGGACCTGAATGACGACGGCATCGCCGATCGCGTCGAGGCAGATTTCGGCGAGACCGGGCTCGTCGTCGACGAGGAAGATGCGCTGCTGCTCGTGACACAGACGCAGGCTGACGCGCGCTTCTGGGGCTTCGAGCTCGAATCGCTGTTCGAGGTGATGGACGGCCCCTGGGGCACGCTCGACTGGCGCCTGTGGCTGGACAGCGTCGAGGCCGAGTTCGAGCGCCGCGGCCACGTGCCGCGCATTCCGCCGCTGCGCATCGGCAGCGGGCTCGAATGGCGCCGCGAACGCTGGTCCGCCGGCATCGCCGCCGTGCGCTACGCGCCGCAGGACGAGGTGTCCGCGCTGGAGACGCGGACCGACGGCTACGTCGATCTGAGCCTGCACGCCGAATATGCGCTGCCGCTGCCCGAGGATCGCGAGCTGCAGTTCTTCGCGCGCGGCACCAATCTCACCGACGACGAGCAGCGTCGTCACACGTCCTATCTGAAGGACAGCGTGCCGCTGCCGGGCATCGGCGCTCAGCTCGGCGTGCGTCTCAGTTTCTGAGGCTTCGCGTCCGACGCGCGGCGGGGCTTCCGCCGCGCGTCGAGTGCTGCCAAGCTGCACGAGCACTCGCAGACAGGAGCATTCCGCCCGCATGCGCCCGACGCTCACCGAACTGCACCGCAAGACGAGCGCGAAATGGACCGTCTATCCGCCGGAGGTATTGCCGGCCTGGGTCGCCGACATGGATTTCGAGCTCGCGCCGCCGATCCGCGCCGCGCTGGACGCGCAGCTCGCACGTCACGATCTGGGCTATCCGCCGATGTACGAACGCGCGGGGCTCGCCGAGCTCTTCGCCGCGCGCGCCGCGCGACGCTACGACTGGCCCATCTCCGCCGGCGACATCGAGTTCTTCAGCGACGTGGTGCAGGCGATCTATCTCGCGCTGCTGAGCTTGACGAGTCCCGGCGACGGCATCCTGATCCAGACGCCGATCTATCCGCCCTTCCTGCACGCCGTCGATGAAACCGGGCGCAGGCGCATACTGTGCGAGCTCGTGCCCGGCGCGCATCGCTACGAGATCGATTTCGACGCGCTCGACGCCGCCGCCGCGCAGGCTACGCTGCTCCTGCTGTGCCACCCGCACAATCCGACCGGCCGTGCGTACACGCGGGAGGAGTTGGAACGACTCGCGGAGATCGTGCTGCGCCACGATCTCGTCGTGGTGTCCGATGAGATCCACGCGGACCTCATGCTCGATGATCGCCGGCACATTCCGTTCGCGAACCTCGCGCCCGAGATCGCCGCGCGCACGATCACACTGACGGCGGCAAGCAAGGCCTTCAATGTCGCCGGTCTCTGTCTCGCCTGCGCGGTGTTCGGCTCGGCCTCGCTGCGTGCTCACTTCGCGAGCTTGCCGAAGCACGTGCGCGGCGGACGCAGCACGATGGGCATGACGGCCGCGGCCGCCGCGTGGCGCGACGGCGATGCGTGGCTGGCCGAAACGCTCGCGACACTGCGCGCGAACCGCGACATGCTGGCCGCGCACGTCGCGCGCGAATGGCCCGCGATCCGGCATTTCCCGCCGGAAGCGACCTATCTCGCCTGGCTGGACTGCCGCGCCCTCGAGCTCGGCGAAGAGCCCTGCCGCTGGTTCCTGCGCGAGGCGAAGGTCGCGCTAGGCGAAGGACCGTCCTTCGGCCCGCCGGGTGTCGGCTGCGTGCGCGTGAACTTCGCGACGACACCCGCGATCCTCGGCGCAGTGCTCGGCCGCATGAGCGAGGCGCTGGCGCGGCGTGCGTGAGGGCAGCTTATCTGAGCGCTGTGCTACTTCGAACGCTGGTTAATCTAGCCGCGGAGGGCACGGAGGAAGAGATTGATTGGGCCTGCGCCTCCGTGACTCGATCATGACTACTGCCGCCGACGTCGCGGCGGCTTCGAACAATCCTTCTTCCTCCGTGCCCTCCATGGCTAAATGGAAGAGCGCGAATCCGCTCCACTGCGTGTTCGTTTACCGTCATTCCCGCGCCAGCGGGAATCCGCGCCTGACGAGGAGCTCTCCGGCGGGCGATCCTTCTTTTCCGCGCTGGACGCCGGGGGAGTGCGTGGATGCCCGCTGGCGCCGGCATGACGTCGGGGGTTTCTACACGGGCATACGCTATCGAAACGCCAGTGGAGTGGATTTACGCTCAGCTATATAGATTAATCGGCCTATCAGGACTCGCCGACCCACCGGATTCCGCCGCGTTTCGTCAATCGCCGAGAACCGCGATCCCTCCTTCATACCGAAAAGCCCAGCGCTCGTCGCCGAGGTGGCGCTGCCAGACGACGGTCGACGGCGGCAGCAGCATCAGGGTCCAGGTCTGCTGCACGTGGCGGAAGGCGCGGGCGACGCCGCGAAAGGCGGCGGGCTCGAGGATGGCGAGACAGACTCCGCCCGGATGGCGGGCGGATTCGTAGCGGATGAGGCCGATCTCCACCGTGCGCGCGGCGGCGGCGAGGGCCTGTGTCGCCGTGTAGTCGTCGGTCGCGGTCCAGCGTTCCCGCACGGCGACGAACGGCGTCACGCGCAGATCCAGATGACGCGGATGCGCGGCGTGGAATTCGAACAGCGTCAGTTCCATGTGCGCGCGTCGTTCGGCGAGGCCGGCACTGTCGAGCCAGAACTTCAGGCGCCACCAGCCCGTTTCGGCACAGGCCGTCTCGCGCGTCTCCGCGCCGTAGAAGACGCCGGGCGCGTGCCGGGCGCGGAAACGCGAGCCGGCGCTGTCGGGGCGATAGCGGAACGGGGTCGCGAGCAGCCAGTGCAGGCCGGCGACGTCGGGGGGCAGCGGTGGTTTCGCGGCCTCGAGGATGTCCTCGAGCAGGGTCTGATCGTCGAGATTGCCGTGCGCGAGATGCATGCTCGACACGCGGTGCTGGGCCTCGACCGCGCGCCAGCCGGCACCGCGCCATGGCCGAGCCTCAGACGCGAGCGCGGTGGGCGTCCACGTACTCGCAGGCATGGATCAGGCCGTCGATGCGCTGGATCACTTCGAGCGGCGGGCGATCGCCAAAGGCGCGGTTCGGCGATTCGAGCCAGGCCCGCGCGAGCTCGTCGTTGCCGCCGACCATCGCGAACAGCGCGCGGTACAGCCGCACGAACAGGGCCGCGAGCTCCCAGGTCTTGGAATCCGGCGACAGGCGGTAGTGACCGTGCAGCAGGCGCGAGGCGGTCGGCTGGCTGACCCCGAGCACCTGGCGCAGGACCGCGGTCCGCAGCCGGAGCCGCGCAGCCGCTTCGACGACGGCCTGGCTCAGGACGCGGGCGCGCTCGTCGGCGGTGGCGAATGCAGGATCGATCATTCTGAATTCCGATTTGACTCTGGATTCATTCTAGTGAATGAAGCGACCGATTTCACGCGGCAGCCCGAGCCGCTGCAGGCGCCGGCGCAGCAGCAGGCTCGCGGCCGCACCGCCGAGCGCGATCAGTCCCAGCAGCAGGAAATAGAGGCGGTGGCCCGCCGCGCCCGGTGCGGCATCGAGCAACCGCCCGGCGAGCGGCGCGAAGAACACGTCCGGGGTGTAGCCGACGACCGAGATGATGCCGACCGCCGTCCCCGTCCGCGGCCCCGGCACGCCGGCTTCGGCCAGCAGCGCGAAATAGACCCCGCGCAGCCCGTAGACCGCGGCCATGCTCAGCGCGAGATTGGCGGCGAGCAGGCCGGCGGCGAGGCCCGGCAGTCCCGCCGCCGCGGCGAGCGCGCAGCTCAGC
The DNA here is from genome assembly GCA_050248455.1 of Gammaproteobacteria bacterium. GTDB lineage: Bacteria > Pseudomonadota > Gammaproteobacteria. The sequence continues at coordinate 4,474 of JBFWSI010000293.1, forward strand.
GCGGCGAGCACGAACAGGGCGGCGAGACTCGTGCTCGGGCGGGCTCGATCGGCGAGCATCCCCGCGAGCAGCGCGGCGACCGGCCGCAACCACGCCCCTGCCGCGACGAAGCGCGCCGCCTCGATCTCGTCCATGCCCAGCACCTGGACCGCATACAGCGCGTAGTTGTCGATGCCCTTGTAGCCGCAGTAGGCCGCCACCACGATCGCCGCCTGCGCGCCGAGCTGCGGCAGGCGACAGGCGCTCGCGAGTCGCGCGAGCAGGCTGCCTGCCGGTGCCGCGCGGGGCGCGGGTGCGCGGCCGTCCGCCGGCAGCAGCATGCAGGCGAGCGCCGCCGCGGCGGTGAGCGCGGCATAGAACAGGATCACCTCGCGCAGGCCGGCGGCCGTGGCGCCGCCGCCCATGAGCTGCCGCTCGAGCAGGCCGACGGCAATGGCCGCCAGCGCTGCCGCGACGAGGCCGCGGCCCGCGTCCAGCGCGCCGAAGGCGCGGCCCTGGGCGAACTCCCCGCCCCATTCGCGCGTCGCGCGCATCAGCGCGGCCCAGAACGGCAGGATCGTGGTCATGCCCCACCAGCCGTAGAGCAGCTTCAGCTCGGTGCCGGTCGGCAGGCCGGCGAAGACGAGTCCGCCAGCCGCGGTCGCGATCAGCGCGAAGGCCATCAGGCGGCGCGGGGGGAAGCGATCCGCGAGCAGGCCGCCCGGGAAATAGCTCAGCATCGCGGCGAGGCCGTAGACGGCATAGGCATCGCCGAGGGCCGCATTGTCGATGCCGAAGGCTGCGAGCACCGTCGGCCGGAAGAAACGCGCGACGTGGAAAGGCAGGCTGAATATCACCTCGCCGGCGAACATCAGCGTGGCGAGCACCAGCGCGCGGCGCCACGCCGGCAGCGGCGCACTCATCGGCGCGGGATCAGCACATGCACGGGTCCGTGCACGAC
>JBFWSI010000294.1:0-5409 GCA_050248455.1 Gammaproteobacteria bacterium
GCCGGCGACGAGGAAGGGCAGCTGCAGATCGATGGCGCCGAGGATTCCGCCCAGCACCGGACCGAGGATGAAGCCGATGCCGAACATCGCGCCGAGCAGCCCGAAGCGCTTCGCGCGCTCCTCGGGAGTCGAGATGTCGGCAACGTAGGCATTCGCGATCGCGGCGTTCGACTGCAGGAAGCCGCCGACCATGCGCACGACGATCAGCCACGCGAGATCGCTCGCATAGGCGATCGCGAAGAAGTTGAAGCCGAGCCCGGCGAAGCCGATCAGCAGCACGCGCCGCCGCCCGTAGCGATCGGACAAGGCGCCGAGCAGCGGCGCGCCGAGAAAGTTGGCGACACTGAAAGCGAACGCGAGCAGGCCGTACCACAGCGCGTGATCGGCCGGATCCTGCACGAACTCCCCGACCAGCGGCGGCAGCACGGGTACGATGATGCCGATCGAAATCATGTCGATCAGCACCGCCACCATGATGAAGCGCATCGCCGCCCGGCGGCGCGGTGGGGGTGCCTCTTTATGGGCTGTGCCATCTTGCATGGGGATGAATCCAGCCACGGAGAACACGAAGGGCACGGAGAAGAAGATGAATTGGGCCTGCGTTATCGCGGCTTTGTCGCGAGTGGTGGCGCCGATCCGCGAGGCTTTCATCAATTCCGATCTTTATTCTTTCCTCTCCGTGTTCTCTGTGTTCTCCGTGGCTGGATTGTCTTCGACTCAAGCGTAGTGAGGCGGCCGGCGGCTGGCCCAGGGTTGGGCCTGTTCGAGCTGGCCGGCGAGGCTGTAGAGGGTTTCCTCGTCGCCGAGGCGGCCGACGAACTGCATCGCGAGCGGCAGGCCGGACCTGGCCTGCCACAGCGGCAGCATCACCGCGGGCTGGCCGGTCGTGTTGAACAGCGGGGTGAACACCGAGTAGTTCTGGATGATGTGGTTCCACCAGCCCTGCATGTCCATGCCCTTCGCGTTCTGATCGAGCTCGCCGAGCTTGGCGACGTCGCGCGCGATGCCCGGCGTCAGCAGCACGTCGCAGTCGCGCATCACCGCGCCGACCTGGCGGGACACCGCGTTCTGCCAGGCCATCGCTTCTTCCATCTGGAGGCCGGTGAGGCTCTTGCCGTAGCGGTAGACCTCGAGCGTCACCGCCTCGCAGGTCTTCGGGCCGATCTTGCGGCCGGTCTGCTGCGCGAACTGCTCCATGAAGTAGCCGAGCGTCACGGCCCACAGGCGGATCGAGGACTCGTTGAAGATCTCCGCGTCGTAGTTGAGCCGCACCGGCTCGCAGACGTGGCCCAGATCCTCGAGCAGCTTCACGGTGTCGCCGAGGCGATCCCTGATCTCGCGCGTGATCGCACGGCCGCCGGGCAGCCGATCGACGACGCCGATGCGCAGCTTCTCGGGCGCTGTCATCGCCGCCGTCAGGAAGCCGCGGCGCGGCGGCGGCGCGACGTAGTAATAGCCGTCGTCGGGACCGGCCAGCGCGTCGAGCAGCGCCGCCGAGTCGCGCACCGAGCGCGTCTCGGCGAATTCGATCGCCATGCCCCACAGGAAGATGCCCGCGTCGGGACCGGTCGGCGTGCGGCCGCGCGTCGGCTTCATGCCGACGACGCCGTTGCAGGCCGCCGGGATGCGGATCGAGCCGCCGCCGTCGTTCGCGTGCGCGATCGGCACCATGCCGCAGCCGACCGCGGCGCCCGCGCCGCCCGAGGAGCCACCGACCGAGTGACCGAGATGCCAGGGGTTGCGCGTCGGGCCGTAGACCAGCGCCTCGCTGTTCGCGTTGAAGGCCATCTCCGGCGTGGTCGTGGTGCCGACGGTGACGAGCCCGGCTGCGCGGCAGCGACGCATCAACTCGGTGTCGGTGTCGAAACGGATGCCCTCGGCGAGACGCGAGCCGGCGGAGGTCTTCATGCCCTTGAAATGCATGCCGAACTCCTTGACCAGGAAGGGCACGCCGCGGAACGCCCCGTAGGGCAGGCCGGCCTTGATCTCGCGCAGCGCCATGTCGCGCAGCTGCTGGACGACGCAGTTGACTTCGGGATTCAGACGTTCGATCGCATCGATTGCGCTGTCGACCAGATCGCCCGGCGTGACTTCGCCGCGGCGGACGAGTTCAGCGAGGCCCAGGCCGTCGTATTGACTGTATTCGGCAAAGATCATGCGCGCGCTCCCCTCACGTGTCGGTGATGGGCCGATTATTCAGGATGGGATCGGCAGCGGCAATGAGGTCTTCGCAATCTTCGTAGCCCGGGTGGAGCGCGCAGCGCGGAACCCGGGAGCGGGCGTTCGGGCCGGCGAAAGATCCCGGGTTCCGCTTCGCTCCACCCGGGCTACGAACGTCGGATTTTGGGCTTCGTTTCGAAGTATCCTCGCCGACCATGAACAAGACTCATCGCATCGCCGTCATCCCCGGCGACGGCATCGGTCGCGAAGTGATGCCCGAGGGCCTGCGCGTGCTCGAAGCCGCCGCTGCGCGTCATGCCCTTGCGTTGGACCTCGTGCATTTCGAGTTCGCCAGCTGCGACTATTACCTTGCCCACGGACGCATGCTGCCGGAGGACTGGCAGGAGCAGCTCGCGGGCTGCGCGGCCCTCTTCTTCGGCGCGGTCGGCTGGCCGGCGACGGTCCCCGATCACGTGTCCGTGTGGGGCTCGATCCTGACTTTCCGGCGCGAGTTCGATCAGTACGTGAACCTGCGCCCGGTGCTGTCCCTGCCCGGCATCGAGTCGCCGCTGAAGGGACGCGGGCCCGGCGACATCGACTTCTACGTCGTGCGCGAGAACACCGAAGGCGAGTACAGCAACATGGGCGGGCGCATGTTCGCGGGCACCGAGCGCGAGATCGTCGTGCAGGAAACGGTGATGACGCGCACCGGCGTCGACCGCGTGCTGCGCTATGCCTTCGAGCTCGCGCGCTCGCGGCCGCGCCGCCGCCTGACTTCGGCGACCAAGTCGAACGGGCTGTCGATCAGCATGCCGTTCTGGGACGAGCGTGTCGCGGCGATCGCGCGTGAATACCCCGACGTGACGGTCGACCAGTACCACATCGACATCCTGACCGCGCACTTCGTCCAGCACCCCGAGCGCTTCGACGTCGTCGTCGCGAGCAACCTGTTCGGCGACATCCTCTCCGACCTCGGCCCTGCCTGCACGGGCACGATCGGCATCGCGCCTTCGGCGAACCTCGACCCCTCGCGCCGGCATCCCAGCCTGTTCGAACCCGTCCACGGCTCGGCGCCGGACATCGCGGGCAAAGGCATCGCGAACCCGATCGGCCAGATCTGGTCGGCGGCGCTGATGCTCGATTTCCTCGGCCATCGCGCCGCGCACGACGACATCCTGCGCGCGATCCGCGTGGTGCTCGACGCGGGCCCGACGCGCGCGCCGCTGACGCCGGATCTCGGCGGCATGGGCACGACGCGCGCGCTCGGCGAGGCGATCGCCGCCGCGCTGTGAGCACCGGCCGATGAGCGAGGAACGCGAGCGCATCGAACTGAGGATCGCCTACCTCGAGCAGGCGCTGCAGGAGCTCGGCGACGTCGTTTACCGTCAGCAGCGCGAGATCGACGGCTTGAAGCAGCGGCTCTCCGTGGCCCAGGAGCGGCTCGACGCCCTGCGCGGCGACGGCACGCCGCGCGAGATCGACGAGGAACGCCCGCCGCACTACTGAGGAAACTCTGCAAGAGCAGAGTTTCCGCGGGCCATGGACGGCCCGCCGTCCCTGACCAACGCTGAACGAGTCCACGTCGGCGCATGCCCGCGGGCGTCCGCTTCCGGCAGGTGCACGCCGTCGCTACAGTAGGCTCACCGCAAGAGGAGGTGAGTCGACATGAAGATAGGCGTGGTGATCTTTCCGACCGACAAGTCGATCCAGCCCGTGGAGCTCGCACGGGAAGTCGAGGCGCGCGGTTTCGAATCGCTGTGGTTTCCCGAGCACAGCCACATCCCGACCAGTCGCGAAACGCCCTGGGGCGGCCGCAAGAACGCGCCGCCGCTGCCGGAGATCTACTGGCGCTCGCACGATCAGTTCGTCGCCCTTGCCGCCGCCGCCGCGGTGACGAAGAGCATTCGCCTGTGCACCGGCATCACGCTGGTCGCGCAGCGCGATCCGATCTGGCTCGCGAAGGAAGTCGCCTCGCTGGACATGATCTCGGGCGGCCGCTTCGAGCTCGGCATCGGCTACGGCTGGAACGTCGAGGAGATGCGCAACCACAAGCTCGATTACAAGCAGCGGCGCGAAATCCTGCGCGAGAACGTCCTGCTGATGAAGGCGCTGTGGACCCAGGACGAGGCGAGCTTCGACGGCGAGCACATCAAGTTCGAGAAGAGCTGGGCGTGGCCGAAGCCCGTGCAGCGCCCGCATCCGCCGATCGTGCTCGGCGGCGCCATCGGGCCGGGCACGGCGCGACACGTCGCCGAGTTCTGCGACGGCTGGATGCCAATCACGGGGCGCTACAGCATCGACGAGGGCCTCGCGATGATCGCGAGCGCCTGCCGCGAGCTCGGCCGCGATCCCGCGAGCGTCAGCCTCGGCATGTTCCATCTGGGCGCGATCGGCGCCGACGAGGTGAAGCAGGATCGCGACCGCGGCGCCGCGCGCTGCATCCTGCCGCTGCCGTCCAAGGGCCGCGACGCGGTGCTGCCGGCGCTGGACGAGTACGCGAAGTTGATTGCGTGAACGAGATTCGTAGCCCGGGTGGAGCGCGCAGCGCGTCACCCGGGATCACGGCGCATCGTTTCGCGCAGGATTCCGGGTTTCGCCACGCTGCACCCGGGCGACGACATCCGCATCGTTCAATGCAGGGTCGGCGGCGGCGTATCGAGTGCTTGCAGGCGTTCGCGGATGCGCGCGGCGATCTCGGCCGGCGGTGAGAGGCCGAGCGCCTTTTCGAGATCGGCGCGGCCGCGTTCGGGGGCGCCGACGGCCTGCCAGAGATCGGCGCGCGCGAGGCGCAGTTCGAGCAGGCGCGGCGCGAGCGCGAGCTGGTAGTCGGTCAGCTCGAGCGCGCGTTCGAAATCGTCGCGGCCCTGCGCGATGCCGCGCAGGTTGTTCAGCATGCGGAGCACGATCTCGGCCGGGGTCGCCACCTTCAGGGCCTGCGTCGCCGGCACGCCGCTCGCGGCGACGCGCGTGCGCCGTTCGCGCTCGTCCAGCACGCGCAGCGTGTAGGGATCGGCGAGATGACCGCCGATCGACACCAGGAAATGGCCCGGGAAATTGATGCCGACGGTGTCGATGCCGAGGCGCTCGCCGATGCCGATCACGACCACCGCGAGCGAGATCGGGATGCCGCTGCGCCGGCGCAGCACCGTGTCGAGCGCACTGTTCTCTTCCTCGTAGTAGCGCTCGGCGCCGGCAAAGCCCTCGGTGCGCAGGCCTTCGAGCAGAGCGGCCGCCTCCTTCACTGCGCCG
>JBFWSI010000295.1:0-5377 GCA_050248455.1 Gammaproteobacteria bacterium
ATCGATCGCCCGTTCGCCCATCACCTGCTGCACACGCTGCCGGGCAGCGGTTACGCGCTGCGTCCCGATGCGGCTTAGGCTGGGGCTCAGGTCGCGCTTCCTGCTCGCCTCGCTGGGCCTCGGCTGCGTGTTGATCGGCGGCTTCAGCCTCGCCGTCCTGCAATTCGTCGAAGCGCTCGAGCAGGGCCTGTCGATGCCGGAGTTTCGAGAGGAGTTCGTGCGGCAGGTACGCGCCTGGGCAGCGCACCCGGAGACGCTACCCGCGATGCCGGTCGGCTATCGCGCGTATGTCGCGGAGCCGGATACGCTGCGTGCGCTGCCGAACGCACTGAGCGCGTTGACACCGGGCATCCACGAAGAAGTCGTGGTGGACGGCATGGCCTATGCGATCGGTCGCGAAGACGTGCTGGGCCGCAGCTTCTTTCTGCTGCGGGACGCCCGCTACGATCCGGTCGAACGCATGGAAAGCGTCCTCGACGAAATCGCGTTGTTCTCGCTGCTCGCCGCGATGCTGCTGTCCGTCGCCGTGGCGCTCTGGCTCGCAAACCTCGTGGTACGGCCGGTGGAAGCGCTGGCCCAGCGCGTGAGCGCGATCGTGCCGGGAACGACGGGCACCCGCTTCGCCGAGGCCGACGACGATCCCGCCATCGGCGTCATCGCACGCGCCTTCGACGCGGCACTCGATCGCTACGACGAGCTCGTCGCTCGCGAACGCGCCTTCGCCCGCGATGCGAGTCACGAACTACGCACGCCGCTCGCCGTCGTCCTGACCGGCGTCGAACTGCTGGCGCCGGCGCTTGCGCGGGAGGCCGCGCTCGCGGCGCGCCTGGATCGCATCCGCGCCGCCGCCGAACAGATGAGCGCGCTGACCGAAGGTCTGCTGTTCCTCGCGCGTCCCGATGCCGCCCCGCCGGCCCTCGTCGCCGATGCCCGCGAGGTCGTCGGCGACGCCGTCCGCATCCAATCACTGGCCACCGGCAAGAGTTTCGACTGCCGCGTGCAGCTGCCGGCCGTCCCGTGCCCGGTGCCCGTGCCGCGAGGGCTCCTGCTGTGCGTGATCAACAATCTGCTGCGCAACGCCATCGAACATGGCGGCGCGCCGATCGATCTCACGTTGACGGCCGACACGCTGACGATTGCCGACAGGGGCCCCGGCGTAGAGACGGACATGCGCGCCGCGATGTTCGAGGCGCATGCGCGCGGATCTGCGAGCAGCGGCCACGGGCTCGGCCTGAACATCGTCGATCGGATCTGCCGGCGCCTGGGCTGGGGCCTGACGGTGGACACCGCAGCCGGCGCCGGCACGCGCATCGTCCTCCACTTCAGTCCGGCAGCATTGCCGAGCCCGCCTCGCTAACGCCCTCTTAACGCCGCATTCGCTACCGTGCGCGCCGACGTCCGGAACCGGAGTTCGGTGAGTGAGCGCAGCGCATGCGGAGATTCGACAGGGCGGTCGCCATTGCGCGCTGGGCCTGCTCGGCGCGATCGCGCTCGCCTACGCCACGCTCACCCGTCTCATCCTGATGGCCGGGACCTGGCGCGCGGCGGATCTCGATCCCGCCGCCGCACTCCGCGTGCTCGGCGTCGGCGCCTACTACGATCTCGTGGTCTGTCTGTACGCCGCGCTGCCGCTGCTGGTGTGGACCCTGCTACCCGCGCGGGCGTGGCGCTCGCCGCTGAACCGGTGGTGCTGGCACGCCTGCGCCTTCGGTGCGATTTACGTGTTCGGTTTCGTGGCCGTCGCCGAGATCGCGTTCTGGCAGGAATTCCGCGTCCGCTTCAATTTCATCGCCGTCGACTATCTGGTCTATACGCATGAAGTGCTCGAGAACATCTGGCAGTCCTATCGCGTGGTGTGGGTGTTGCTCGGCAATCTGGGACTGACGACCTGTGTCCATCGCTGGCTCGCGCCGCACCTCAACCGCGCGCTGGCGAGCGCCTCCACGCAGCGGCGCGGACACGCCGGGCTGGTGCTGGGCGCGGTGCTGCTCGCCACCGGCTTCGCCACCGAGTCCGGCGACGGCCCGCGCGACTGGTTCGACAACGTCTATCGCCAGGAACTGGCGAGCAACGGCCCCTATCAATTCTTCGGTGCGTTCCGTCGCAACGAGATCGACTATGCGCAGTTCTACGCGACTCGGCCAACCGACGACGTCGCCCGCACGATGCGCGCCGAACTGGATGAACCGGCCGCCGTCGGCCTCGAGGGACGCGGCAGCGATCTCCGCCGGCGCATCGACAACCCTGCGCAACCGCAACGCCTGAACGTGGTGCTGATCATGGTGGAGAGCCTGAGCGCGGAGTTCATGGCGCATTTCAGCGACGCCTACCGCTGGACGCCGACGCTCGACCAGCTGGTCGCTTCGGCTCTCGTCTTCGATCGCTTCTACGCCACCGGCACGCGCACCGATCGCGGGCTCGAGGCCGTCACGCTGTCCGTCCCTCCGACACCCGGACGCTCGATCGTCAAGCGGCTGGGTCGCGAGAGCGGCTACTGGTCGCTCGGCAACGTGCTGCACGCCGCGGGCTACGACGTCAGCTTCGTCTATGGGGGACGCGGCTACTTCGACAACATGAACGCGTTCTTCTCGGGCAACGGCTATCGCGTCGTCGATCAGAGCGCCGTCCCCGCCGCCGACATCGGGTTCGAGAACGCCTGGGGCATGGCGGACGAGGACCTCTATCGCCAGGCCAACAAGCTTGCCGATGCCGCTCATGCCCGCGGGCAAGCGTTCTTCATGCATCTGATGACGACCTCGAACCATCGCCCCTATACCTTTCCCGACGGCCGCATCGCATTACCGTCGGGCAGTGGCCGGCCCGGTGCCGTCCGGTACACGGACTGGGCCATCGGCAATTTCCTCGATGGCGCACGGCGCGCGCCGTGGTTCAACGACACCATCTTCGTGATCCTCGGCGATCACTGCGCGTCGAGCGCCGGCAAGGTCGACCTGCCGGCACGGCGCTATCACGTGCCGCTGTTGATCTACTCGCCGGCCCACGTGCGACCTGGCCGCGTCGACACCGTCGCCAGCCAGATCGACGTGGCGCCGACGCTGCTCGCGCTGCTCGGCATCGACTACGAGTCGACGGCCTTCGGCCGCGACATCCTCAGCACGCCGCCCGAGGCCGGGCGGGCGCTGATCGCGAACTACCAGTACCTCGGTCTGCTCGCCCACGACGCGGTCACGGTGCTCGGCCCGCATCGGCGGATCAGCCGGCATCCGGCAGTCGCCGCCCGGGGCACCTCGTCGATATCCGTCGACGATGCCGACGCCGCACGCGCCATCGCCTACTACCAGACCGCGAGCCATGCCTATCGTCACGGTCTGCTGGCCTGGCGCGCGCCGGCAGGGGGATTGGCACCGATGGCGACGACGACGCGATGAGCGGCCGGCCGCGTGACCGGCGACCGCTCGCCCTGCTGTGCGGCGGTCTCGCCCTCATCGCCCTGTTGCAGTGGCGGGATCTCGATCTGCGGCTCGCGGACCGTCTGTATGCGAACCAGGGCATGACCTGGGGACTGCGCCACGATCCGCTGTTCGCGAACGTCCTCCACGCACGCGTGCAGCAGGCCTCGAAGCTGGGCTATCTCGCCACCGCTGCGCTAGCCGTATGCGCCTGCGCTCTGCCACGCTGGCGGCACTGGCGCCGCCGCCTGCTCTGCACGCTGCTCGCGATGACGCTTTGCCATGCCCTGGTCACCGCGGGCAAGACGTTGCTGCCCGTGCCCTGCCCCTGGGATCTGACGCGCTACGGCGGTTATCTCCCGCCCGGCAGCTGGTTGCAGTGGCAGTCTGGCGCGGCGGCGGTCAAGGGCTGCTTTCCGTCCGGCCATGCGACCGGCGGCTATGCGCTCTTCGCGTGGTACTTCGCCGCGCGCGATGCGCGCTGCCCGCACGCCAGGATCGTGCTCGCGCTGGCCCTGCTCGCCGGCCTCGCACTCGGCCTCGTGCAGCAGTTGCGCGGCGCGCATTTCCTGTCGCATGACGTCGCGGCCGCCGCCGTGTGCTGGACCGTCTGCGCGGGCCTCGCCGGCCGCCTGCTGCCCGCCGCGGCCGTCGCGCCGCGTACGGGGCAATGACCGCGACCGTCGTGTCGCGCACCGTCAAGGTCGCGCCGGTGACGGTCGCCTTCTGGATCGCGAAGGTCTGCGCGACGACGCTCGGCGAAACGGCGGGAGATCTGTTCTCGATGACGCTCGCTTTGGGCTACGCCTCGAGCTCGCTGCTGTTGCTCGCGCTGCTCGCAGTCGCCCTCGGCGCGCAGCTGAGGGCGCGGCGCTTCCACCCCGCACGCTTCTGGCTGGTCGTGGTGCTGACCAGCACCGCCGGCACGACGCTGTCCGACTTCGTCGATCGCAGCCTCGGCTTCGGCTACGCGACCGGCACCGCGCTGCTGTCGATCGCGCTGGCGACGAGCTTGCTGCTGTGGTGGGCCGCGGAAGGCAGCATCGAGGTCACGCAGGTGCATACGCGGCGCCAGGAAGCCTTCTACTGGTCGACGATCCTCTGCTCGAACACCCTCGGCACCGCGCTCGGCGACTGTCTCGCCGAGGATTCCGGTCTCGGCTTCGCCGGCGGCGCGCTGCTCATCGGCGGCCTCCTCGCGCTGCTCGCCGTCGCCTGGCGCTGCACGCGCCTGGACCGTGTGCTGTTGTTCTGGTTCGCCTTCGTGCTGACCCGTCCGTTCGGCGCTAGCTTCGGCGACGTGCTGACGAAACCAACCGCCCACGGCGGCCTCGCGCTCGGCACCGTCGGGGCCTCGGCCGCGCTGCTCGTCCTGCTCGTCCTCGCCGTGTGCAGACCCGCCCGCCGGAACCACCTCGCCTGAGGGCCCTTTTTCGTATACTCGGGAGCCCAACGAGCAAGCTGCAGGAGCCCGACGATGGACATCGGCGTATTCATCTTTCCCACCGACAAGTCGATTCAACCGATCGAGCTCGCGCGCGAGGCGGAGGCGCGCGGCTTCGAGTCGCTGTGGTTTCCCGAGCACAGCCACATCCCGACCAGTCGCGAAACGCCCTGGGGCGGCTTCAAGGACATGCCGCCGCTGCCGGAGGAATACTGGCGCACGCATGATCAATTCGTCGCGCTCGCCGCCGCTGCCGCGGTGACGAAAAAGATCCGCCTCGGCACCGGCATCACGCTGGTCGCGCAGCGCGATCCGATCTGGCTCGCGAAGGAAGTCGCTTCGCTCGACATGATCTCGGGCGGCCGCTTCGAGCTCGGCATCGGCTACGGCTGGAACGTCGAGGAGATGCGCAACCACAAGCTCGATTACAAGCAGCGCCGCGCGATCCTGCGCGAGAACATCCTGCTGATGAAGGCGCTGTGGACCCAGGACGAGGCGAGCTTCGAAGGCAAGTACCACAAGT
>JBFWSI010000296.1:0-5370 GCA_050248455.1 Gammaproteobacteria bacterium
CTGGCGGCGGTTCGGCACGAGATCAGGACCGATTCCATGGGCGCCGGCGAAACCCGCGGAGGCCCCGGTGTGGTGTGGCACGTGCGGCCTCAGGGTACCGGCCAGGTCGACAACTACGCCTATGGCGATGGCATGCGCAATCCGCCGTTCGGCGTGTTCGGCGGCAAGGCGGCGGACGGCGGCGCGCTCTATCGGCTGAATACCGATGGCACGCGCACCTTCTTCAGCATGATCGGTTACTTCCGCGTGCGCGAAGGGGAGGCCTGGATCTCGCTGTCGACCGGCGGCGGCGGCTATGGCAATCCGCTGCGCCGTGCGCCCGAGAAAGTGCGGGACGACGTGCGCGATGGCTTCGTGAGCCTGACGGCGGCGAGGACCGAATACGGGGTCGTGCTCGACGCGGAAACGCTGACTATAGACGATGCCGCGACCGCGGCGCTGCGCCGTTCACGGCTCGTGGCCGAGGCACCTGCGATCATCGTGCCGGACCGGGCCGATGCCGGCGACTTCTACCGGCGCCTGATGCAGCCGGGCGATCGCTTCGAGCTCGATCCGCGCCCTGCGGTCGAGGCGGCCTGGACCCTGTAAACCGGGAGCTGAATCATGGGCATCAGGCTCGGCGTAGACATCGGAGGCACCTTCACCGACTTCATGCTGATCGATGCCGACGGCAAGCTCAGTGTGTTCAAGACGCCGACCACGCCTGGCCGCCCCGAGCAGGCGATCTTCGACGGCCTCGAGGCTTTGGCGCGAGCGTCCGGTATCACGATCGATGCGCTCGTCGGGCAGATCGATCTCTTCATTCACGGCACCACGATCGCGACCAACACTGTGATCCAACGGAACGGGCCCGCCATCGGCGTCCTGCACACCGATGGGTTTCGCGACATCCTGTTCCTGCGCGACGGCTTCAAGAGCGATCGCTACGATCTCCACCAACCGCCGCCCGATCCGTTCATTCCACGCTATCTCAGGCTCGGCGTCGACGAGCGTGTCCAATTCGACGGCAGCGTCGTGCGACCGCTCGACGAGCAAAGCGTGCGGGACGCATGCGCGGTGCTCCGCCGCGAAGGTGTCGATGCGGTCGCCGTGTGCCTGCTGTGGTCGATGATGAACGCGTCGCACGAGCACCGGATCCGCGAGATCCTGACGTCCGAGCTGCCCGGTGCCTATGTCGCCTTGAGCTCGGACATCCTGCCGGCCTTGCGCGAGTGGCCGCGCGCTTGCGCGACCGCGCTGAGTGCCTACGTCGGACCTGTGCTGGGACGGTACTTGAGCAAGGTCGAGGCTTATCTGAAGGATCACGGCTACCGCAATGAACTGCTGATCATGCAGATCACGGGCGGCTCGGCCGCTGTCTACGAGATCGAGAGACGCCCTGTGCTCGCCATCGGATCGGGCCCGGCAGCGGCGCCGGCGGCCGGGCTGTTCTACGCGGCCCAGCGCGATGAAAAGGATCTGATGCTGATCGACATGGGCGGCACCAGCTTCGAAGTCAGCCTGATCACCGACGGCACGATCCCGATGAGCCGGGACATCCAGATCGAACGCATGCCGATTGGGGTCGCCGCCGTCGACATCCACTCGATCGGCGCGGGCGGCGGCAGCATCGCGTGGATCGACTCGGGCGGCATGCTGCGCGTCGGCCCACGCAGCGCCGGTGCCGATCCCGGGCCGGCCTGCTATGGCCGTGGTGGGCAGGAGCCCACGGTGACGGATGCGAACCTGATCCTGGGCTACCTCAATCCCGAGTGTTTCCTCGGCGGGCGGATCACGCTCGAGCACGCTCTCGCGCAGCGCGCGCTGGAGACCATCGCCCGGCCACTGGGTCTCAGCGTCGAGCGCGCGGCCGCTGCCGTTTACGATGTAGTCAATGCCAACATGGTCGGGGCGATGCGCGCCGTGTCCGTGATGCGCGGGATCGATCCCCGCGGCTACTCGGTGCTGGTCGGTGGCGGCGCCGGCGGCACCCATGCCGCGAAGATCGCCGAGCAGCTCGGCATGAAGCGCGTGATCTGCCCCGTGACGGCGGGCGCACTGTGCGCTTTCGGCATGCTCGCGGCCGACGTGCGCCACACCTACCTCAAGACCCAGCCGATGAACACGGCGGACCTGCGCGTGGAAGACATCAACGAAATCTTCACCGCGCTCGAGCAGCAGGCACTGGAGGCACTCGATGCCGAGGGCTTTGCCCGCGCCGACATCACGCTGCAGCGCTACGTCGACGCCAAGTATCCCTATCAAGGGCACGAGACCACGGTGCCGGTCGCGGGCGGTCGCTTCGACGCCGACGACGTCGCCGTCATCGCCGAGAGCTTCCATGCACTGCACGAGCGTCTCTTCACCTACTGCATCCGCACGATGCCGGTCGACATCAACGGCTGGCGCGTGATCGCGCTCGGCCGCTTGCCGTCGATCGAATTGAACGAGCAGCCGCTGGGCGGTGCCGATGCGCGCTCGGCGCGCAAACAGTCGCGCCGCGTGTACTTTGCGGAACGCGATGGGTGGGTGGACACGCCGACTTACGACGGCGAGCGCCTCCGGCCCGGCATGAGCGTGCGTGGGCCCGCGATCGTCGAGCTGCCGACGACCACGATCGTGATCTTCCCCGAACACCGTCTCGGCGTGAACCGCTTCGGTGATTACGACATCGCAATCTCGGCGGCCACGGCCGCCGCGCCGCGCGCTGTGCGCAAGGAAGCGGGGAAGGCATCGCGCCGGGCGCGGACCACGTGAGACGGCACATCAGGACCACCTGTCCTCGCGACTGCTACGACGGCTGCGGCATCGTCGTCGAGCTGCGCTCCGGTGCCCGGCACCGCGTGCTCGGAGATCCGAGCCATCCGGTGGCGCGCGGCAAGCTCTGCAGCAAGTGCGCGATCGCCTACAACGGCGTGTGGCAGGATCCGAGCGCGCGCTTGCTGAACCCGCTGCGCCGGGTCGGGCGGCGTGGCGCACGGGAATTCGCGCGCATTTCCTGGGACGAAGCCTTGGGCGAGATCGCCGAGCGCATGCAGGCCGTCAGCGCCGCTCACGGCGCTGCATCGATCCTGCACACGCACTATTCGGGCACTCTTTCGCTGATTGGCTACTTCTTTCCGAATCGATTGTTCAACGCGCTCGGTGCGTCCGAGGTCGATCCCGACAGCATCTGCAATGCGGCCGGGCACGTTGCCTGGCGCCTGCTGTTCGGCAATTCCCTGATCGGTTTCGATCCGCGCAGCGCCGCCGACGCGCATTGCATCCTCGCCTGGGGCGTCAACCCGGCGCACTCCGCGCCGCACGCGCACCAGCACTGGCTGGCCGAGGCGCCGGGCGCCGTGGTGGTAGTCGATCCGGTACGCACCGACACCGCCGCGAGCGCCGACCTCCATCTCAAGCCGCGCCCGGGCACGGACGCCGCGCTCGCCTTCGGCCTGCTCCACTGCCTCCAACGCGCGGGCCGTTTCGATGAGGCCTTCATCCGCGAACGTACGCTCGGCTTCGACGAGATCGTGCCCGACATCGCGCGCGCGACGCCGGACTGGACCGAGGCGCAAACCGGGGTCCCGGCCGCTGACGTCGTCCACGCCGCAGCGCTCTACGGTGCGGGACCGGCTCTGCTCTGGTGCGGACAGGGCCTGCAGCGGCAGGCCACGGGCGGCAACATCATGCGCGCGGTCGGGCTGCTGCCGGCCTTGACCGGCAACGTCGGCAAAGCCGGCGCCGGCTTCTGCTATCTGAACATCACGCCGCTCGCCGCAGGCATCGATCTCGGCTGGCTGAGCGGCGCTGCCGGCAGCGGCAAGATCGTGAGCCACATGGAGCTTGCGGCCCGGCTCGAGCAGCCGGAAGAGTTCAAGCTGCTCTTTGCCTGGAACACGAATCCGCTGGCGTCGGCGCCCGAGCAGGCGCGTCTGCGCCGGGCGCTCGAGCGCGACGATCTGTTCGTCGTCGCCTGCGATCTCTTTCCCACCGATACCGTCGCCTATGCCGACATCGTGTTGCCGGCAGCGAGCTTCTTCGAGTACGACGATCTGACCTTCAGCTACTTCCATTACCAGATTGGTGCGCAAGCGAAGGTGTGCGAGCCGCTAGGCGAAGCCTTGCCGAACGCGGAGATCTTTCGGCGCCTGGCGCGCGCGCTCGGACGCACGGAGCCGGCGCTGTTCGAATCCGATGCGACGCTCATCGCGAACATGATGCGTCAGATGGGAGTCGGATTCGATTTCGCGGAGCTCAAGCGTCGCGGTTACTTCGCGCTCGGGGAAGCGCCGTACATCCCTTACGCCGACGGCAAGTTCGAGACGCCGAGCGGCCGCATAGAGATCGCGTCCTCGACGGCCGAAAGTCTCGGTCTGCCGCGCACACCCCAAGCATGGGCCGATGCGCCGACACCAGCGGGCTGGCTGCGCCTGATCACGCCGGCATCGAAATGGCGCATGAACGACTCCTACGCCAACGATCCCCGGATCGCCGAACGCGCCGGGCCGGCGAGCTTGCACCTGCATCCGCAGGACGCCGAGCGCCATGCGATTGTTGACGGCGCGCGAGTCGAAGTGACGAACGCCGCCGGCTCCCTCGAGCTGATCGCGTGCATCGACACCGCGGTCCAACCAGGCTTGGCCATCGCCTACAAGGGACGCTGGCCCGTGCTCGAGCACACGGCGAAGAACGTGAACTTCGTGCATCCGGCGCAGAAGGCCGACATGGGCGCGAGCACTTCCGTGCACTCGACGCTGGTGCGCGTCGTTCCGATCGGCGCTTGAACGTCCGATCGCGGCATACGGGCCGCTGCGCGCCTGCGCTAGCTGGAAGGCACTGAATCTAAATAGCCGAGCGCAAATACGCTCCACTGCGTTTCGTTGATCGTCATTCCCGCGCAAGCGGGAATCCACGCCTGACGAGGAGGTCTGCGTCGGGCGATTCCTCCTTTTTCCGCGCTGGACGCCGGGGTACTGCGTGGATGCCCGCCTGCGCGGGCATGACGAGGAAGTTTCGACGTGGGCGGGCGCCATCGAACGGCCAGTGCAGCGTATTTACGCTCAGCTATATAGCCATGGAGGACACGGAGGAAGAAAAGATTGTTCAGGCGCTTCCGCAGCGTCGGCGCCAGCAATCGGAATCGAGCCACGGAGGCGCAGACCTAATCCATCTCTTCCTCCGTGCCCTCCGTGGCTAGATTGATCGGCGTTTCAAGCGGCACACACGCTCAAGCGGTGAACGCCGCGCGCGCCCGACACGCCGCGGTCTCGATCGCACGAGGCTCGAACGCGGCGTAGCCGAGCAGCAGACCTTGGCGATCGGGCCGGCCGAGGTAGTAATCCGACAGCGGCGAAGCGCTGACCCCTGCGGCGGCCAGGCGCTCGGCTGCAGTGCGATCGCTCATGC
>JBFWSI010000297.1:0-5388 GCA_050248455.1 Gammaproteobacteria bacterium
ATGGGCTTCGCGGTGATCCCGAACATCTTCTCGATCAGCGAGGACGCGATCTTCGCCGTCCCGCGCCAGCTGACGACGGGCTCGCTCGCGCTGGGCGCGACGCCGTGGCAGACGATGGCGCGCGTGGTGCTGCTGACGGCGAGCCCCGGCATCTTCTCGGCGGTGATGATCGGCCTCGGCCGCGCCGTCGGCGAGACGATGATCGTGCTGATGTCGACCGGCAACACGCCGGTGATGGATCCGAGCATCTTCCAGGGCTTCCGCGCGCTGTCGGCGAACATCGCCGTCGAGATGCCGGAGTCCGAGGTCGACAGCACGCACTATCGCGTGCTGTTCCTGGCCGCGCTGGTGCTCTTCCTCGTCACCTTCCTGTTCAACACCGTCGCCGAAATCGTGCGCCAGCGGCTGCGTCGGCGCTACGGCAACCTGTAGCCCTGCCTCGATGATCGCTTCGTTCAGGCAGTGGCTCGGCACCGGCAGCCCATGGGTGTGGCTCACGGCCGGCGCGGTGGGGCTTTCGCTG
Organism: Gammaproteobacteria bacterium; assembly: GCA_050248455.1. GTDB lineage: Bacteria > Pseudomonadota > Gammaproteobacteria. Next base: position 524 of record JBFWSI010000297.1, read on the forward strand.
GTGATGGTGTTCGGCCTTTTGATCCTGATCGCGGCGAACGGTCTCGCCCATTTCTGGCCCGCCGCGGTGCTGCAGTTCGAGCACCGCACCTCGGACGGCACGCGCGAGACCGTGCTCGGCGAGATCGTCGATCGCGAGAGCGTGCCCGCCTCGCGCGTGCGCGCCGTCGGCGGCCTCGTGCCGGAAGGCGCGACGACGGTCGAGCGCGTGCTCGTGAAGGTCGGCAATCGCGACATCGGCGGCAGCGATTTCCGCTGGTTCCCGCAGCCGGAACTGTCCGGCGAAACGCAGCCCGCCGACGCCGTCGTCATCGAGCGCAGCGAATGGGGCAACCTGTACGGCTTCGTGCGGGAAGTGCGCGAGGCCGGCAAGGCGGTGCCGGGCGACTGGCGCACGGCGCTCGCGCCGCGGCTCGCGCGCCGGCATGAACTGCATGCGCAGATCCGCCGCCTGCAGAGCGAGGAGATCGGCGCCGTCAACTACGAACTGGAGCGCCTGCGCCTCGTCGAGAAACGCGACGGCGCGAGCACCGTGACCAAGGCAGAGAAGCAGCGCCTGGGCGAGGCCTACGAAGCGCTGGCCGGCGAGCTCGCGAAGCGCGTCGCCGACATCGATCGCGACAGCCTCCTGTTCGTTACCGCGGGCGGCCAGGAGCGCGAGATCCCGCTCGCCAAGATCGTGCGCGTCTATATGCCGAACGCGATGAGCTTCCCCGAGAAGCTCGTGCACTACTTTGCCAAGCTGTGGGAGTTCGTCGCCGCCGAGCCGCGCGAGGCGAATACCGAAGGCGGGGTCTTCCCCGCGATCTTCGGCACCGTGCTGATGGTCATCATCATGTCGATCTTCGTCACGCCCTTCGGCGTGATCGCGGCGGTATACCTGCGCGAGTATGCGCGGCCTGGCCCGGTGACGAGCGCGATCCGCATCGCCGTCAACAACCTCGCCGGCGTGCCCTCGGTCGTCTACGGCGTGTTCGGCTTCGGCTTCTTCGTCTACTTCGTCGGCGGCTCGATCGATCGCGCCTTCTTCGCCGACAAGCTGCCGTCGCCGACCTTCGGCACGCCGGGCCTGCTGTGGTCGTCGCTGACGCTCGCGCTGCTGACGGTGCCGGTCGTGATCGTCGCGACCGAGGAAGGCCTGACGCGCATTCCGCGCGCGATCCGCGAAGGCAGCCTCGCGCTCGGCGCGACCAAGGCGGAAACGCTGTGGCGCACGGTGCTGCCGATGGCGACGCCGGCGATGATGACGGGGCTGATCCTCGCCGTCGCGCGCGCCGCCGGCGAGGTCGCGCCGCTGATGATGGTCGGGGTCGTCAAGCTCGCGCCGGCGCTGCCGCTCGACGGCAACTTCCCCTACCTGCATCTCGATCGCAAGTTCATGCACCTCGGCTTCCACATCTACGACGTCGGCTTCCAGAGCCCCAACGTCGAGGCCGCACGGCCGCTCGTCTATTCGACCGCGCTGCTGCTGGTCGCGATCATCATGTCGCTGAACCTCGCCGCCATCCGCATCCGCAACCGCCTGCGGGAGAAGTACAATGGAGCAGAGACTTAGGTCCCAATCCGAACCAGCCGCCGGGGAGGCGCCCGCCATGAGCCACGGGCTCGATTTCAACGCGCTGCGCAACGAGCAGCCGGCGCGCGCGAGCGAGCCGCGCACCCCGCGCGAGTGCCTGAAGATCGAGGACCTGTGCCTGTTCTACGGCGAGAAGCAGGCCCTGCATTCGATCAACATGGCGATCCCGGAGAAGCGCGTCACCGCCTTCATCGGGCCCAGCGGCTGCGGCAAGTCGACCTTGCTCCGCTGCTTCAACCGCCTCAACGAGCTGATCGAGAACGTGCGCATCACCGGCGCGGTCAAGCTCCTGGGCGACAACATCTTCGACCCGGCAGTGAACATCGCCAACCTGCGGCGGCGGGTCGGCATGGTGTTCCAGAAGCCGAACCCGTTCCCGAAGTCGATCTACGAGAACGTCGCCTACGGCCTGCGCATCCAGGGCATCAAGAACCGCCGCGTGCTCGATCGCGCGGTGGAGAAGGCGCTGCGCGGCGCCGCGCTGTGGGACGAGGTCCGCGACCGCGTGCACGACAGCGCGCTGGGCCTCTCCGGCGGCCAGCAGCAGCGCCTCGTCATTGCCCGCGCGATCGCGATCGAGCCCGAGGTGCTGCTGCTCGACGAACCGGCCTCCGCGCTGGACCCGCTGTCGACGCTGAAGATCGAGGAGCTCATCTACGAGCTCAAGGAGAACTACACGATCGTCATCGTGACCCACAACATGCAGCAGGCCGCGCGCGTGTCCGACTACACGGCCTTCATGTACATGGGGAACCTCATCGAGTTCGGCGAGACCAAGCAGCTGTTCACGACGCCGAAACACAAGCAGACCGAAGACTACATCACCGGCCGTTACGGCTGAGGCAGCAAAGAGGGCCACGCCGATGGTCATGAGCCGCACGCATCACATCTCGCAGCAGTTCGACAAGGAGCTCGAGGACATCCGCTCGCGCGTGCTCGCGATGGGCGGCCTGGTCGAGGAGCATCTGAGCCAGGTGCTAGAGGCGCTGTCGCGCACCAACCTCGAGCTCGCGGAGCAGGTCGCCGGCAACGACTACAAGGTCAACGACATGGAGGTCGAGATCGACGGCGAGTGCACCGCGATCCTGCTGCGCCGCCAGCCGGCGGCCAGCGATCTGCGGCTGGTGCTCGCGATCAGCAAGGTCATCACCGATCTCGAGCGCATCGGCGACGAGACCAAGAAGGTCGCGCGCATCGTCGCCAACATGGTCAACAACGGCAGCCCGCGTTCGTACTACGTCGGCGTGCTCGCGATGGGCTACCACGTGCGCCGCATGCTGCGCGCCTCGCTCGACGCCTTCGCGCGCATGGACGCGCACGCCGCGCTCGCCGCCGCGCAGGAAGACCCGGAAGTCGACAAGGAAATGGAAGCGGTGATGCGCCAGCTCATCACCTACATGATGGAGGATCCGCGCAGCATCCGCGGCGTGCTCGACGCCGTGCTCGCCGTGCGCGCCTTCGAGCGCATCGGCGATCACGCCGACAACATCTGCGAGAACGCGATCTACCTGGTCGAAGGCAAGGACGTGCGCCACGTCGCCCTCGACAAGATCGCGCAGCAGCTGAAGGCGAGCAGCCGCGAGGAATAGGTTCGGCTAGTCCTTTGCAACGCGCTGCGCGCGGCCACGGAGAACACGGAGGACGAAGAGATTGATTGGGCTTCGCCTCCGCTCTTTCCCCACGTCTATTGGAGCCGACGCCGCGGAGACTCCTCGCAATTCCTTCTCCGTGTTCTCCGTGGCCGCGCGTAGCGCAAATTCAACGGCTCGGTCCGCGTTCAAGCCGCCCCATCCCGCCGCCGCGCGTCGGGTTGGGCTTCCTCGGCGGCTATCCTTTCCGGCGGGAAATCGCAGCGGAAGGTACTGCCTTCGCCGAGCTTGCTGCGCACTGCCAGCGTCGCGTCGTGGCGCATCAGCACGTGCTTGACGATCGCGAGCCCGAGGCCGGTGCCGCCGTCGCCGCGCGAGCGTGAGGGATCGACGCGGTAGAAGCGTTCGGTGATGCGATCGAGATGTTCCTCGCCGATGCCGATGCCGTTGTCCTGGACCTCGAGGTGCGCGCCGGTCTCGTCGCGGAACCAGCGCACCTGGATGATGCCGCGCGGGGGCGTGTAGTTCACTGCATTGAAGACGAGGTTCGAGATCGCGCTGTAGATCTCGTTGCGGCTGCCGAGCACGCGCAGGGTCGGATCCGCTTCGAGCGAGAAGATGTGATCGCGCGGGCCGGACAGCACGCGTGCCTGCTTCAGCACCTCGGACAGCACTTCGCCGACCAGCACGGGCTGCGGGTCGGGCACGTGATCCTCGCGTTCGAGGCGTGACAGCAGCAGCAGCTCTTCGATCAGCGATTGCATGCGATCGGCGTGCGCGCTCATTTGCTCGAGCGCGGATCGCCACGACGGCGGGCCCTGATCCTTCTGATCGAGCAAGGTCTCGAGATAGCCCTTGAACACGGTCGTCGGCGTGCGCAGCTCGTGCGATACGTTGGCGACGAAGTCGCTGCGGATCTGGTTCGCACGATGCAGCTGCGTGATGTCGCGCGCGACGAACAGCCACTGATCCTTGCCGTAGGGCGCGAGCAGGATGCTCAGGAAGCGGTTCGGGTTCGTCGGCGAGGGGATCTCGATCGTGTGCGCCTCGTCGTGCTCCTGCACGAAGTCGCGCAGCTTCGGCAGCCGGATCAGGTTGGTGATGCGCTGATCGACGTCTTCCGGCCAGCGGATGCCGAGATACTTGCCGGCGGCCTGGTTCGCCCACTGCACGGCGCCGTTCTCGTCGAGCACCACCGTCGCATCGGGCAAGGCCCGCGTCGCCTGCTGGAACTGCTTCAGGTAGTTCGCGAGCTTCTTCTTGCGCTTCTTGTGGCGCTCGCGCAGGTAGTCGATCTCGACCGCGATTTCCTCGAACACGCCGGGCGGCTCCGGCGGCTCGCGGTGCTTGCTGTCGCGCAGCCAGGCGAGCAGGCCGTGCAGATTGCGGTGCAGCCACGCGCAGTAGCCGAGGACGGCCAGCGCGACGGCCTCGGCCGCGTAGCCGAACAGCGCGCCGACGGCGAGCGCGGACAGCAGCAGCAGCGTGATGCGCCAGAGGTCTTTCGGGTACATGGTCCCGGGGCTTTCAGGTCGTTGCGCGCATTATCGCCCCGCCCTGCCGCGATCTGTAAACGCGGCGGCCGTCAGCCCGGTTCGGTCGAGAAGCGGTAGCCGACGCTGCGCACGGTCTGGATCAGCGTGTCGTAGCCGTGCGGCTCGAGAATCCGGCGCAGGCGGCGGATGTGCACGTCGACGGTGC
>JBFWSI010000298.1:0-5384 GCA_050248455.1 Gammaproteobacteria bacterium
CTCGGTCGCGTAGGCCAGCCCGCCGACGTCGCGAACGCCGCGCTGTTCCTGGCCTCCGACGAGGCCGCGTGGATCACGGGTGCCGATCTGGTCGTCGACGGGGGGTTTCTCGCGCGGCTGTGAGGGGGGCGGATTTATCTTTCGCTCAGCACAACTCGAGCCCCGGTCGCGGCAGCGGCCGCACGACGAGCGGCTCGTCGACGAGCACGTGCTCCTTGCCGACCATGAAGTGCGACCTCGGGAGATCGATGAACAGCTTGCAGTCCTCCACGAACAGGCCAAAGGCGTGATCGACCTCCGGGCCGGACGCGGCGTTGAGCGCCTGGCGATCGAACCACAGCTCGGCGTGCCCGTAGCAAGAAACCGCGGCGCCAGCACGCGCGGCATTCAATTCCTCGGACAAGGAATCGTCGAAGCGATGGATCTGGGCATAGCGCAGCATCGGCACCACGCTCGCCTGTTCGCGCACCAGCGGCCCGTGGTTGATGAGCCAGTGCGTCCGCGCTTGTGCCGACGTCAGGTGATCCGGCTTCCTCAGCGCGGCGATCCACTTGACGATCGACGAGGTCTCGCGGGCCACCGTGTGGCCGCTGGATCCGAGCTGCGGCAATTCGATACCGAGCCACAGCGGCGAGGAGGCATGGTCGATGAAGCGGCGTTCGTCGTCGAGCAGTTCCGCCATCGCCTGTCGGCCCTCGGGCGAACGCAGGCGCGTCGCGAGCACATCGCGATCCTCGAACCAGAGCTCGGACAGACCGTCGTAAAGCTCCTCCGACGTTCCGTACGTCGATTGCAGCAGCTTGCCGAACGGATCCTCATGCAGGGCGTGCGTCTGCACGTAGCGCCGGATGCCCAGGCTCACCGCGCGCGCGGCAACGAGCGGCCCATGCACGGACAGCCAGGCCTCGCGGAACGCCGGGTTCGAGAGCCCGGGACGGCGACGGATGAAGTGGACGAGGCGAAACATATCACTGACCTCCGGGAAGCTTCGTCGAGTGTAAACGGCACGGATTCATTCTTCTGCCGCAGCGGGAGGCCCATCCCCGCTGAAGTCGACGCGCGGGCCCGCACTCGGTCTTCCGTTCTTCCGTGGTCTGCAGGCACGCCGGCGCTCGTCCGTATCGGCGACCCGCAGCCGGCAGGCGTGCCTGCGCCGTGCCACATGAAGCGCATCCCGGAATCGCGGTAGGCGTTCTCCCCGACATCACCCCCGCCCTGTCCGCGGCTGAATCCATCGAGGCGCGAGGAAATCAGTCCGTCGCCCTCGATCGTCGAACGTCGTCCTTCCTTCACCGAAACGGGCATGCCATCTGGTCAACCGCTCGGGCTTGGCCGGAAAATGGATCGGTCTCCAATGAGCCTGGCATTCATGAACGGTTCGCCGCGGCCGCCGCACCGCAAGCACCACCGGCTGGAGGTGCGCCTGATCTTCCTGAGTTGCGGCTTCGCCTGCGTCGCGCTCGGCATCGCCGGCATCTTCCTGCCGCTGTTGCCGACGACCCCGTTCATGCTGCTCGCGGCCGCCTGCTTCGCACGCTCCTCCGAGCGCTTTCACGCCTGGCTGCTCGCGCACCCGCTGTTCGGTTCCACCGTGCGCGAATGGGAAGAGCATCGCAGCGTTCGCCGGCGCACGAAATGGATCGCCATCCTCACGATGGCGATCACGCTCACGCTGTCCACGGTGCTCTTCGTGCCCTACCGGCCCGCGCAATTCGCGCTCGCGCTGTTCGGCGTGGCGATGGCCGTCTACATGTGGCGTCTTCCGTCGCGCGATTGAGGCAAGCGCTCGCGCCCCTCGAGCCGAACCCCGGATTGCGCTGCGCGCGCCACGGAGAACACGAAGTGCCGTAGCCCGGGTGCAGCGTAGCGGAACCCGGGATCTTCAACGCACCGACATACCCGATCCCGGGTTGCGCGCTGCGCGCTCCACCCGGGCTACGGCAACCGCGACATCGATCGAATTCCGCTCCCTCACCGCGCCAGCGGCCCCCGCGCGAGCCGCCCCGGCAGCGCGCCGGTATGGCGATTGCCTTCGAGCAGCACCTCGCCGCCGACGATCGTGTAGTGGATGCCGCGCGACTTCTGCACCAGCCGCTTCGCGCCGGCCGGCAGATCGTGCTCGACGGTCGGCAGCAATGGCGCGACGGTCGCGGGGTCGATCACCAGCAGATCGGCGTTGAGACCCTCGCGCACGAGGCCGCGATCGTGCAGGCCCCAGGCAGTCGCGGTGTCGTAGGTGACGAGGCGCACGGCTTCCTCGAAGCTGAAGGCCCGTTTCTCGCGCACCCAGTGCGACAGGAGATGCGTCTGCAGCGAGGAATCCATGATCTGCGCGACGTGCGCGCCGGAGTCCGAGAAGGTCACGACGCTGCGCGGGTGGCGCATCATCTCGAGCACGTGATCCTGATCTTCGTTCGCGAGCGGCTGGCGGAAGAAGACGTCGAAATCGCGTTCCAGCGCGATGTCGATCATTGCGGTCACGGGATCGACGCCGCGGCGGCGCGCGACTTCGTCCATGCGTTCCTCGTCGCCGATGTCGTTGACGAGCCATACCCAGTCCCACTCCGGCGGCCGCGCCTCGGCGCCGACGACCATCGGGCCCTCGTAGGGCCGGTTCGCGATTTCTACCAGCCGTGTGCGCCACGCGGAGTCGCGCAACAGGGCCTTCTGCTCGTCCAACGGTCTGGCGCGCAGATCGCGCCAGACCTCCCAGCCGTCGAAAGGCGTATGCGTGCGAAAGGACAGCAAGGTCGAGAGATGCCGGCTGTGGGCCTGCACGAAGATGCGGCCGCCGGCGCGCGCGGCTTCGTTCGCGACTTCGTAGAACGGCCGCCACACTTCGGGCGCGATGCGCGTGCTGAACATGCCGAAGGTCAGCGGGCGACCGGACTCGACGGCGAGATCGATCAGGCGCTCGAAGTAGTCGCGCTGGCGTTCGGGCTTGCGGCCCGGCGTCTCGCTCGCGATCTCGAAGATGCCGGCGCCGGTCTCGCCCATCGCGTTGACGATCGCGCGCACCTCGGACCAGTCCGCGATGCGGCTCGCGACCGGGCGGTCGTCGGAAGTCAGGTGGTTGTAGGTGCGCGAGGTGGAGAAGCCGATGGCGCCGGCGCGCACGGCGTCCTGCACCTGACGGCACATGCGCGCGAGCTCGTCCGCGTTCGCCTGCGCGCTGAACGCGCGCTCGCCCATCGCCCAGGTGCGCAGCGCCGAATGCCCGATGTAGCCGCCGTAGTGGATGCCCTTCGGCAGCTCGTCGATGACGTCGAGGAATTCGGGGAAGGTCTCCCAGCGCCAGCCGATGCCGGCGAGCATCGCCTCGCGCGAGAGATCCTCGGCGCGTTCCAGGTTGCGAAACACGAAATCGGCATCCTGCGCTGCGCAGGGCGCGAGCGTGAAGCCGCAGTTGCCCATGATCACGGTGGTGACGCCGTGGTAGCAGGACGAAGAGCCCAGCGGATCCCAGAATACCTGCGCGTCCATGTGCGTGTGGCCGTCGACGAAGCCGGGGGTGACGACCGCGCCGCTCGCGTCGATGTGCCGCGCGGCCGGCGCGGCGACGCGGCCGATACGGGCGATCTTGCCGTCCTTGATGCCGACATCGGCCGGATACGCGGTGCCGCCGCTGCCGTCGACGATCGTGCCGTTCTTGATGATCAGGTCATATTGCACTGCGGTGCCTCGCGCGGGGATGCTCGACTGCGGGCAATGTAGCAAGCTCGCCTCCACGCTCACAGCGTGCATGCGGTTCGCTACACTCCGCTCCTCATCCCGCGGAAGCGCCTCCATGGTCGACCATCCCAGCCTGCCCGAGCTCGACGCGCTGGATCTGCTCGTCGTCGTCGACAACGAGACCGACACGCTCTCCAGCGTCGACGACGGCGTGCCGCAGATCCCGGAAGTGCTGCAGCTCGCCGCGCGGCGCGCGCCCGACCGCGTGCACGAGGGGCACGACTGCAAGATCGTGATGGACCAGCTGTGCTGCGCCTGTCACGGCTACTCGGTGCTCGCCACCGCGCGCCGCGGCGAGGAAACCCATCGCGTGCTGTTCGACGTCGGACCGTACGCGGACCTGTGGCTCGAGAACGCCGAACGGCTGGCGATCGATCTCGCGGGCATCGAGCTCGTGTTCCTGTCGCACTGGCATTTCGATCACAGCGGCGGCCTTCCGCGCGTGATCGAGGCGATCGCGCAGGCGCGCGCGGCCGCGGGACTGCCGCCGCCCGTCGTCGATCTGCATCCCGATCGGCCGGACCAGCGCGGGCTCATGACCGCGAACGGCACGCTGCTCCTGCTCGCGACGGAGCCGAGCTTCGAAGCGCTCGCCGCGGCCGGCGGCACGCTCGCGAAGGACGCCGGGCCGCACGCGGTTGCCTCCTTCTTCTACGGCAGCGGCGAGATTCCGCGCGTGACGGCCTACGAGACGGGGCTCGCGGGCCATCATTCCTTCCGCAACGGCCGGCTCGAGGCCGATCCGCTGATCATGGACGAGCGTTTCCTCGCCGCCCGCGTGCGCGGCCGCGGCCTCAGCGTGCTCTCGGCGTGCTCGCATGCCGGCATCGTCAACGCCTGCCTCGGCGCGCAGTCTGCCTTCCCCGGCGCGCCGATCGACGTCGTGCTCGGCGGCTATCATCTCGCCGGCAAGATCATGGAACAGCGCATCGACGACACGACGCGCGATCTCGCCGCGCTGATCGAGCCGCGCATCGTCGCCCCCGGGCACTGCACGGGCTGGCGCGCGAAGGCCGCGCTGGCGCGGCGTTTCGCGCCGGGGCGCTATGCGCCGAGCGTGGTGGGCAGTCTCTATCGGCTGCTGGCGAAATGAAGCATGGTCGAAGCGCTCTTGTAGCCCGGAAGGAGCACAGCGGAATCCGGGCAGGGTTACCAGGGCGCTTGGGCCGTGCCAAGCACTTCCCGGATTCCGCGCCGCTGCGCGGCGCTCCTTCCGGGCTACGTGAAGACGAGAAGAGGAGAAACACCCCATGAGCAACGATCCCTTTGCCGGTTTCAAGGCCGCCCAACGCGAGGGCTGGGCGCTGTTCGCGCCGCTCGAAGCGATCACAACGATTCCGGCCGCGGCGCTCGTGCAGTTCGCGGGCGTCACGGCCGGCCAGCGCGTGCTCGACGTCGCCTGCGGCACCGGCGTCGTCGCGGTCACGGCGGCGCGGCTCGGCGCGCGGGTGCGCGGTCTCGATCTCGCGCCCGCGCTGCTCGCCCGCGCGCGCGACAACGCGGAAATCGCGGGTGTCGCCATCGACTTCGTCGAAGGCGACGTCGAGGCGCTGCCCCATGCCGACGGCGAGTTCGACGTCGTGCTGAGCCAGTTCGGCCACATGTTCGGCCCGCGGCCGGACGTCACGATCGCGGAGATGCTGCGCGTACTG
>JBFWSI010000299.1:0-5375 GCA_050248455.1 Gammaproteobacteria bacterium
AGCATCACCGTCGCATCGTCGAGCACGTCCATTGCATCCAACAGGCGGAACAGCAGCGGCGAGGAAATGTTGTAGGGCAGGTTGCCGACGACGCGCAGCCGGCCGTCGCCGGCGAGTGCGCGCAGATCGACCTGCAGCGCGTCCCGCGCGAGCAGCGTGAAGCGCGGCTCGGCGCCGAAGCGGCGTTCCAGACGCGGCAGCAGATCGCGATCGACCTCGATCGCGACGAGCTCGGCGCCACCGGCGAGCAGGCCCGCCGTCAGCGCGCCGAGGCCGGCGCCGATCTCGACGATGCGCTGGCCCGGACGCGGATCGGTGATGGCGAGGATCTCGCGCACGACCTGCTCGTCGACCAGGAAATTCTGGCCGAACTGCTTGCGCGCGCGGTGGCCGTCTAGCGACTCGTGACGCACGCTCATGCGCAGCGCGCGCGGCGCAGCTCGGCGAGCTCGACGGCGAGCGTCAGCGCGGCTTCGAAGCTCTCGGCGCTGGCGCGCCCCGTGCCCGCGAGATCGAGCGCCGTGCCGTGATCGACCGAGGTGCGGATGAACGGCAGTCCCAGGGTGATGTTGATCGCGCGGCCGAAGCCGAGCGCCTTCAGCGCCGTCAGGCCCTGATCGTGGTACATCGCGACGACGGCATCGACCTCGTCGAGGACGCCGGGCGTGAACACGGTGTCGGCCGGCAGCGGACCGCGCAGATCGACGCCGGCGGCGATGCATTCGGCTACGACGGGGGTGATGACGGCGATTTCCTCGCGGCCGAGATGGCCGCCCTCGCCGGCGTGCGGGTTGAGCCCGCATACGGCGATGCGCGGCGCTTCGATGCCGAATTTATCGATCAGCTCATGCTGTACGGTCATCAGCGTATAGCGCACGGCTTCGCGGGTGATCGCGTCCGGCACTGCGCGCAGCGCGAGATGCGTGGTCACCAGCGCGACGCGCAGCGTATCCGCCGTGAGCATCATCACGGGCCGGGCCCGCGCCCACGCGGCCAGATACTCCGTATGCCCGGTGAACGGAATGCCCGCATCGTTGACGATGCCCTTGTGCACCGGGCCCGTGACCATCGCATCGAAGCGGCCGTCGAGACAGCCCTGCGCCGCGCGATCGAGGCAGTCGAGCACGTAGCGCGCATTGGCCGTCGCCAGTTTGCCCGGCGTCACCGCGGCGCCGAGCGGACAGCGCAGCACTTCGGCGGTGCCGGGCGGCGGTTCGCGCGCGGGATCGTAGTCGCAGTGATGAAAGGAGCACCCCAGCAGCGCCGCGCGAGCGGCGAGCAGTGCCGGATCGGCGATGAAGACGAGCCGTGCCGCCGGCGCTCGCTCGGCCAGCGTGACGGCGAGATCGGGACCGATGCCGGCCGGCTCGCCGGGCGTGATGGCGATGGTGGGACGCGGGCCCTTATTCTTCGTCGATGCGGAGTTCGACATAGGCCTCGTCGCGCAGGCGTCGCAACCAGTCCCGATGGGCTTCCTCGCGCTTGCGTTCCATGATGGCCTCGCGCGCCTTGGCACGCTTGACCTCGTCGGTGCCGTCGTACTGGCGCTTGTCGAGCACTTGCAGGACGTGCCAGCCGAACTCGGTGCGGAACGGCTCGCTGATCTCGCCGATGGGGCTCTCGTTCATCACTTCCTCGAACTGCGGCACCATCTGGCCCGGGCTGACCCAGCCGAGATCACCGCCCTGCAGCGCCGAGCCGCGGTCGTCGGAATTCGTGCGCGCGATCTGCTCGAAGTCGTCGCCGTTCTCGAGGCGCAGCCGCAGCTGCTGCAAGCGGGCGAGGGCTTCCTTGTCGCTCAGCAGCTCGCCCGGCGAGATGAGGATGTGGCGCACCTTCGTCTGCTCGAGCATCACGGTCTCGCCGCTGCGTTTGCCCTTCAGCTTGACGATGTGATAGCCGCTCGGGCTGGTGATGATGTTGCTGGTCTGGTCGATGTCGAAATTCCTGACGACGTCGGCAAACAGCGTCGGAATCTCGCTCAGCTTGCGCCAGCCCAGCGCGCCGCCGTCCAGCGCGTCCTGTCCGTCGGACATCGCGACCGCGACGCTGTCGAAGCTCTCTCCCGCATCGAGCCGGCGCTTCGCTTCGTCGGCGCGCTCGCGCGCCTCGCGACGCTCGTCGTCGGTCGCGCCGGACGGAATCGAGATCAGGATGTGCGCGACGTCGAACTCCTCGCCGGCACCGGCACCGCCCTGTTCGTTCAGCAGGTAATTGTCGATTTCGCGCTCGCTGACCTGCAGGCGCTTGTCGACCTCCTCGCGGCGCAGCCGGGCCAGAATGATTTCCTGGCGGATGTCTTCGCGGAAGACGGCATAGTCGTAGCCTTCCGAAGCGAGAATCTCGCGGAACTGCTCCGCGGAGAGCTTGTTCTTGCTGGCGATGTCGTCGATTGCCCGATCGAGCGCATCCTCGGTGACGTTGACGCCGGTCTTCTCCGCGAGCTGGAGCTGGATCTTCTGCAGTATCAGGCGCTCCATGACCTGGCGCCGGAGGACGTTGAGCGGCGGCGCCTCGGTGCCCTGGCGGCGGAGCTCGTCGCGCACGCGATCGATCTGCTGATCGAGCTCGCTCTGCATCACCACGTCGTCGTCGACGATCGCGATGATGCGATCGAGCTCGAAGCCGACGGCGGCCGCGGGGCCGGCGAGGCACGCGAGCAGCCACAGGAGCGTGACGCGCCCGCCTTTCGAAATCAGTCTTTCCATCGAATGTCGCTGTCTGACCCTGTGCGCGCCGCTGCGTTCGAGTCGCCGTGGCTTGGGCGCGGAGTTTAACCGAAACGGCCCGGGATAGCAGGGCGACGAGGCCGGCGACGGGAACGCCTCGTGACCCAGGACCAGCCCTCGGTACGCTCAGAAAATGGGCTCGTAACCGGGAATGCTCTTGCGCAGGAAGGACGCTGCCGAGCGCCCGAAACCGCCGAGCCCCTTGAATTCCGCCTGCATGAAAATCGCGTTGTCGAACTCGCCTTCCACGTTGCGGATGAAGCGGCGGCTCAGCAGTCGGATCCCCCAGCAGCAGGTTTCGAGCTCGAGGCCGCCGACGAGTTCCAGCGACTGCTTGCTCTGCAGGGAATAGTTCCAGCGCCCCACCATGCTCAGGTTCTCGGTCAGCGGGATGCGCCAGGACAGGTCGGTCTGCTCGACGTCGGTGATCGCGCGGCGCAGGCGGTAGGCCGCGTTGATCACGGTGCCGTCCGGCGGCGCATAGCGCAGGGACAGCGCCGATTTCTCGGTCTGGTTGTCGTGCGGGTCCCATTGCACAGTCGCACGCGCGGACCAGGATTCGACCGGGCTCGCCGCGAGCTCGCCGATGAACTCCGAGCTGCTGTCGTCGTCGATGATCGCGCCCGGCAGCGCGATCTCGCGGTCCCGGAAGTAGTAGATCTGGCCGAGGCTCGTGCGGAACAGCTCGCGCCCGGACTCCAGGCTCAGGAACCTCGAAGTCATCGCCAGTGCGAGCTGGTTGGTATCGCCGACGCGATCGCGCCCCGCGAAGCGGTTCTCGTTGAACAGCTGCAGGAAGGTGAAGTCGTAGAGACCGGTATCGAAGATCGGGATGTCGCTCTGGCCGACCTTCGGCATCAGCACGTAGTAGGCGCGCGGCTCCAGCGTCTGCATCAGCGGCGTGTCGAAGGCGCGGAAGCGGCGTTCCAGGAAGAGCTGCGCGTCGGTGCTGAACACCGGCACGGAGCGCGAGATCGTGGTGTCGAACTCCTGCGAATTGGTCAGCAGGTAATTCGTCTGCCGCAGGCCGATCGCCGGTCGCACATAGGCCCACGGCTTGATGAATGGAATCGACAGCGTGGGCTGCAGGTCGACGCGCGCGCCGGTGACGCTGTCCGAGCGATCGAAATAGGTGACGTCCGCGAGGCCGTAGAAATGCGGCCGCAGGTGATACTGCGGGAATATCGTCTGGGCCAGCACGTTCGGCAGCCGTCGATAGGGGCCGAAGCGGTCGGGTATCGAGTCGTCGATGTTCTGGTAGGCCTGCATCGTGCCCCAGACCTGGTAGCTCTCGGAGAAGTACTCGGTCTGGATGCGACGATCGAGGAAGCGCTGGCTCGTGATTGCGAGGCCGCCGCCGAAGTCCTCGAAATACTGCGCGTCGGAGGCATTCTGCAGCAGCGCGTAGACGTGGCCGCGGTCGTTGGCGCCGTAACGCTGATCGTGCTCGTAGCGCACGTAGCTGCGATCCTCGTCGGCGAGCTTGTCGCTCGGCAGGTATTCGACGTCGAGCTCGCTCTCGAAGCGGCGGCCCATGTAGCGGTACTCGCCCTTCAGCATCATGCCGCGCTCGGAAATCCAGCGCGGCGCCACCGTCGCGTCCATGTTCGGCGCGATGTCGATGTAGTAGGGGACTTCGGCGTCGATGCCGCGTTCGTTCGAGGTGCCCAGCGTCGGCGTCAGGAAGCCCGACTTGCGCTTGTCGCTCAGCGGGAAGTTGATGTACGGCAGCCAGAATACCGGTACGCCGCGCACCTTGAGCAGCGCGTTCGTCGCGTAGCCGCGCTCTTCGGCGTGATCGAGCTTGATTTTCGAGGCCGAGAACTTCCATGCCTCCGCGCCGGCCGGACAGGTCGTGTAATCGACGCGCTCCAGGCGCGACACCTGGGTGATGTTGTCGGTGCGGATGATCTCGGCGGAACCCCGACCCTGGCGATCGATCAGCCAGTAATCGCCGCGCTCGAGTCGATGGCGGTTGTCGCGCAGGTTGAACATCGCCCGATAGCCGGACCACAGCAGCGACGCGTCCCAGATCTTGGTCTGGCCGACGGCGGTCATCGTATCGTCGGGCTGATCGTAGACGACCTCGTCGGCGCTCAGCGCACGATCGTCCTGCACGAGCTCGACCTCGCCGCTGAACTCGGTGACGCCCTGCTCGACGATGCGGGTCGATTCCGCGCGCACTTCGGTGCTGCCGGCTTCGTGCGCCCCGCTGCTGAATTCCGGGCGGATCGGCAGGCTGCGATCGACCGGGCACAGCCACCAGTACTCCTCGACGGAGCGGCGGTTGGCGGCGACGACGGACCCGCTGACGAGCGAAAGAATGAGTACGGAAATTATCGTTAGAAGCATGAGCCCGCCTGCGCGGGGGCGATCCAGCGTGCGGCTAAAATCGCACACAGGCCGAAGGGCTTCAACCCGCGTCGAAGCACTACGCGGAAGCGCGGCGAGTGCCGCGGCGAAACGCGGGCCACGCTCAGCGCTCGCGCGCCTGCATCATCTGCAGCAGTGCCTGATGGCAGCGTTCGATCCGATGTGCGAGCCGCGGACTCGCGAGGATTTCGAGCGTGACCGTCAGCGGGAAGGCCAGTCGTTCGAGCAGCCGGTAGACGATCATCGACGGGGCGGCCGGCAGCTGCGGTGACG
>JBFWSI010000300.1:0-5354 GCA_050248455.1 Gammaproteobacteria bacterium
TTCATCGGCGGTGACCCACAGCGCTTCGACGTCGGCGGCACGCTAGAGGCCGAGGCCGGCGATGTCAACGCGCCTGCGTGTGCTGCGGCGCGGTAACCAAATCGATTGTAGAACAATCGCGTATGAGGACCGGTCGCCTCGATTGACAGCCCCCGGACGCTTGTTCAGACTCGCCGCACCTTCCGGCGCCGCCGCGATCGCGACGGTTCCCGCGCATCCGTCAGAGGTGGAAACGATGAGCCGACTCTACGGCGACTCCGACAAGTACGGCGATCAGTGCGGGACCGCGATCGTCGAGGCCTTCCACGGCGCCATCCGCGAGCTCGTGCGGCGCCGCTGGGTCGAGTCGGGCCAGGACTGGAACGACTTCGTGTTCGGCAAGGCCTTCGAGCTGATCACCGCGGCGGACTTCGCCGCGATCGATCGCAGGCTGCTCGACTACGGCCACCGCTACGCGTGGTCGGCACTGAAGTCGCAGCAGGAGCGCCCGGAGGCCTACATCGCCGCCGCCGGCGTCGGCGAGGATCTCGCGAGCTTCAGCTTCGAGCATCCCGAAGCGCCGACCGCGCCGGCCGATGCCCAGGGGCTCGAGCTGCGCGGCTGCGGCGACAACGTCGTCAAGTACGACGGCGATCTCGTCGGCACCGCGCGCTACGTGCGCTCGAGCGCGATGGTCCTCAGCTATCTCGAAAAGGGCGTCCCGCCCGGCACGATCGCGGTCATCGACGACTCCGGCGGCACGCTGACCGCGCCGATCCTCGAGCAGTTCGCCGGCGTGCTGTGCGCCGGCGGCACCGTGCGCTCGCACCTCGGCATCCTGACCCGCGAGTACGGCATCCCCTGCTTCATGAACTCGAAGCTCTCGGGCATCCGCGAAGGCGACACCGTGCGCATGGAATGCACGGCGACGGCGAAGACCGCCGAGGCCTACCAGAAAGGCATCGAGATGACGGCACGCGTGTGGCGCGTGGCGCAGCAGTGACGGAGCCGGCGATGAACCTGAGCTACACGCAGCTGCTGGAGACGAACAACCTCATCCAGCAGAACACCGACGAGACCTACTGGCTGTGCCTCACGCGCACGGTGCAGGAGTCGAAGCTGTTCCCGGTGTCGCCGTACATGATCCTGTCCTACTTCATGTGCTTCTATCGCTATCCGTCGCTGCTGCGGAAGATCGAGCAGCACATGAAGGCCGAGGACATCGGCGATCGCGCGCGCAACATGGGCACCAAGATCCAGAACCCCGCGATGGGCTGGTGCCTGCCGTCCTTCTACCTGCTCGGCCGCGAGTACCTGATCGCGATGGGCATGATCCGGCCGCAGGACGCCGTCGAGGACGTCGTCTACGTGATGGACTTCTGGAAGCGCTTCGAGCTCGCCTGGCATCGCAACGACGGCCACATGACGAACCGCGACTTCGGCCATCGCGCGCAGGTGCTGCCGGAGCGCAAGCTGCAGATCTTCCACGCCGACATGTACGACTGCGTCGAGGGCGACGCGCTGCACACCGCGGCGCAGGCCTTCATGGCCGCGACCTCGCAGTACGGCTTCCTCGTGTCCTGCGAGAGCCGCATCGCGCTCCACAACCAGGGCCCGTACCGGCTCGACGACGAGCGCGAGATGATCGTGCGCGACTTCATGGATCTCGCCGAAGGCGATTATCCGTGGCTGGACGGCGTCGCCGCCGAGATGCCGTACAACAACCTCACCGTGCCGATGGCGGTGAAGGGCTGCCACTTCAACATCATCGACGACTGGGGCTCCTTCGAGTCGCAGCCCGAGTTCAAGTCGCAGCACATGGTCGGCGTCGGGCTGTACACCTCGGACCCGCTGTCCGAAGGCCATCTTCCCGTCGGCATGGGCAGTCGCGAGGAGCTGACGCGCACTTTCGAGACCCTGACGCAGAAGGCCAAGGACGCCACCGCGAAGCTGTGGCAGCGCATCGCCGGCTGGAACCGCGACCAGATGCTGGACGCCGGCGCGATCACCTATTTCAGCATCGTCAAGGATCTCGCCCACGTCGCCGGCTGCTACGCGATGGAGGACTGGATGCTGATCGACGAGCGCGCCGAGCGCTTCCGGCCGCTGTTGAACGACGAGTACGGCAACATGTCGCTGTGGGAGATCCTGGGCCCGCTCAGCAACCCCTGCCAGCGCACGAACGAATACCAGATGTGCCAGCACGCGAACACGCCGGCGCGCATGTACTCGCTGATCCCGTACTCGATCCTCAAGGACGGCGACTACACGCGCACGGTCGGCGGGCTCGCGCCCGGGGCGAGCTACCTGCCGCCCAAGGAAGATCGCTATCGCACGACGCAGGGCGTGCTGCCGCTCGCCGAGTACAACCGCCGCGCCCGCGAGTTCGTGCCGGCCGTGTGCGGCGAGGACTACAAGTACCTCTGCGAGAGCTGGCTCAAGTACCACCATCGCTCGCCCGAGGCCGAGGCGCTCTATCGCCTCGAGCAGCGGCAGTCGCGGCGGCTGAAGGACGGCGGCGCAGGCCTGCGCCGCGCCGACGTCGAAGCGCTGCGTCGAGACTAGTGCACGTGAAGTCAATCAGCCTGACAGGTTGCCGCGAAAGAGACGTCGCGGTCGTCGTAGCCCGGGTGGAGCGCGTGGCGCGCAACCCGGGACCGGCGGCGGCCGATGCGCCGATCCCGGGTTCCGCTGCGCTCCTTCCGGGCTACGAAGACCGTTCTCTCGTAGCCCGGAAGGAGCGCCGCGCAGCGGCGCGGAATCCGGGAGGCGGGCTCGCCACGTCTCTTCTCATGATTGCGGATGACGCGGGCTTCATCACCGTCGGGCTTCCTGCGTCAGCCCGACCTACTGAATACAGGTAGCCATGCAAATCGGACAACTCATCCGTCGCGCCGCGCAGTATCACGGCGATGCCGCCTGCCTCGTCGAAGGCGATCGCTCCATCGGCTTCCGCGAGTTCGACGCCGCGACGGACCGTCTCGGCAACGCGCTGCTCGCCCGCGGGCTCGCCGCCGGCGATCGCGTCGGCGTGCTGCTGTCGAACAGCATCGAGTGCCTGATCGCCTACTACGCCGTCGCCAAGGCCGGCCTCGTGCGCGTCGGGCTCAACACCCGCGAGACCCTGGAGAACCATCAGTACAAGATCGAGGACAGCGGCGCGCGGGCCGTGATCCATGCCGGCATCGACGGCCTGCACGCGGAACAGCTGATCGGCCCGGACGAGCTGCCCGATCTGATCGCGCGCGGCGAGCAGCGGCCCTGCGTCGTCGATCGCGCGCTCGACGCGCCGTACCGCCTGGGCTTCACCGGCGGCACCACCGGCAAGGCCAAGGCGGTGACCCTGACGACGCGCGGCGAGCTCGCCGAGCTCTCGGCGTTCCTGATGGACCTCGTGCCGGACATCCGCCCCGGCGACACCTTCCTGCACGCCGCGCCGATCGCGCACGCGTCGGGCGCCTTCTTCCTGCCCTGCATCGCGCGCGGCGCGACCTCGATCATCATGCCGAAGTTCGACGCCGCCGAGTTCCTCGATCTCGCCGAGCGCTCGCAGGCGAGCATGACCTTCCTGGTGCCGACGATGCTCGCGATGATCCTCGAGGAGCCGCGCCTCGCGCAGGCGCAGCTGAGCCTGCGCACGATCAGCTACGGCGCGAGCCCGATCGCGCCCAGCGTGCTCGAGCGCGCGCAGGCCCGCTTCGGCAAGGTCTTCGCGCAGACCTACGGCCAGGCCGAGAGCCCGATGGTCATCACCTGCCTCGGGCCAGACGAGCACGACCGCATCGGCTCCTGCGGCCGGCCCTTCACCTTCGTCGACGTCGCCATCTTCGACGACGACGACAAGCCGCTGCCGCCGGGCGAGGTCGGCGAGATCTGCTGCCGCGGGCCGCAGACGATGGCCTATTACTGGAACCGCCCCGAAGCGACCGAGCAGGCCTTCCGCAACGGTTGGCTGCATACCGGCGACGTCGGCCGCATGGACGAGGACGGCTACTTCTACATCATGGATCGCAAGAACGACATGCTGATCTCCGGCGGCTACAACGTCTATCCGCGCGAGGTCGAAGACGTGCTGCTCGAGGTCGACGGCGTCGTCGAGGCGGCGGTCGTCGGCCTGCCGGACGAGAAGTGGGGCGATCGCATCCACGCCGTCGTCGCCGGGCGCGCGGATCTGAATCCCGAAACGCTGATGGCGCACGCGCGGGAGCGGCTCGCGAACTACAAGCGGCCGAAATCGATCGAGGTATGGCCGTCCCTGCCGAAGAGCGCGGCGAACAAGATCCTGCGCCGCGAAGTGCGCGATCGCTGCCTGCGCGACGGCAAGGCCTGAGGAGCGCCCGATGAACGACATGCATCTCGCGCTGCACGGCGTCGCCTTGAAGAAGCATGCGAACGCGGCCGCAGTCGCCGCGGCGGTCGGCCTCGAAGTCGAGCGCGCCGATGCGCTACTGAAAGAAGCGGCGGCGGGCGCTCGATTGGCCGAGGCGCAGGGCGCCTACGTCCTGACGCCGGCGGGCCGCATGATCCTCGACAACCAGTATGCCCGCCACTACGGCGAGCTGCGCGCCGATGCCGCGTTCGTCGCCGCCTACGATCGCTTCGAGCGCGTCAACGTCGAGCTGAAGCAGATCGTCACCGACTGGCAGATCCTGGACGTCGGCGGCCAGAAGCTGCGCAACGATCATTCGAACGCGGATCACGACGCCGCGGTGCTCGATCGCCTGGGCCGGCTGCACGAGCGCTTCGAGCCGATCCTCGCGCAGCTGATCAAGGGCCTGCCGCGGCTCGCGGTCTATCGCCACGAGCTCGAGCAGGCGCTCGAGGAAGCCGAGGCGGGACGCATCGAGTGGGTCAGCGACGCGAAGATCGAGAGCTACCACACGGTGTGGTTCGAGATGCACGAGGACCTGCTGCGCGTCCTCGGCCGCACGCGCGAGGAATGACAGCCATGGGTTTCGAGCTCGGCCCCCATACGCTCGCAATCGACGGCAGCGGCCTGCCCGATCGCCAGCTCGTCGGCGGCAAGGCCTGGTCGATCGCGCGCATGCGTGCGCTGGGCCTGTCCGTGCCGCCGGCCTTCGTCGTCACGGCCCGCGCCTGCACGCATTTCCTCGACACCGGCGCGGTGCCGGCCGGTCTCGCCGAGGAGCTCGCGCACGGCATCACCTGGCTCGAAGAGGCGAGCGACTGCCGCTTTGGCGGCGACGAGCGGCCGCTGCTCGTGTCCGTGCGCTCCGGTGCGGCGATCTCGATGCCGGGCATGATGGACACGGTGCTGAACCTCGGCATCACGGAGACCACGGAAGCGGCGCTCGCGCGCGCGACGGGCGACCCGCGCTTCGCGCGCGACACGCATCGCCGTTTCCTCGAGCTCT
>JBFWSI010000301.1:0-5349 GCA_050248455.1 Gammaproteobacteria bacterium
CCCCGAGGACGCGATCGACAAGCTCGAGATCGGCGACTTCATCAGCCTCGACTTCAATTCGGTGCTCGTGCAGGTCGTCGAGCACACGCGCGAGCGCGTCGCGATGCGCGTGATCCAGGGCGGCCGGATCGGCCAGAACAAGGCGGTGACGGTAGAGCGCGACATCGAGCTCGACACCCTGACCGCCAAGGATCGCGCCGCGCTCGCCTATGCGCGCGAGGCCGGCATCCGGCACGTCGCGCTGTCCTTCGCGAACCGCGGCGCCGACGTCGATCTCGTGCGCTCGCTGTCGTTGCGCGACCTGTACCTGATCTCGAAGATCGAGTGTCGCAATGCCCTGCAGCACCTGGACGAGATCGCGCTGAAGTCCGATGCGCTGCTGATCGACCGCGGCGATCTGTCGCGGCAGGAGCCGATCGAGCGCATCCCGCGCCTGCAGAAGGCGATCATCGCGCGCGGCCGCGCGCTCGGTCGCAAGGTCTACGTCGCGACCAACCTGCTGGAGTCGATGGTGACCTCGCCGAAGCCGACGCGGGCGGAGGTCAACGACGTGATCAACACGCTGTTCGACGGCGCCGACGGCCTCGTGATGGCGGCCGAGACGGCGATCGGCCAGGACCCGATCGGCTGCGTCGCGATGGTGCGCAAGCTCGTCGACGAATTCCGCGCGCTGCGCGCACTGAAGGACGAGCGCCGGCTCGTGTTCGGCGACGAGTTCGCGGCGCCGGCGGGCTCGCTGCTGGTGCCGCCGCACGGCGGTGCGCTGGTCCAGCGCGTCGCGACGGCGCCGGTCGATCTCGACGGGCTGCGTCGCGTGCCCGTGCGCACGCAGGCACTGCTCGACTGCCAGCAGATCGCGACCGGCACCTATTCGCCGCTGACGGGCTTCATGGACGAGGCGACGCTCGCGAGCGTGCTCGATCACCATCGCCTGCCGGACGGCCTCGCGTGGTCGCTGCCGATCGTGCTGTCGCTGCCGGCGGACGCCGTGCGCGCGCTCGCGCCGGGCGAACGCGTCGTGCTGACCGATGCCGGCGGCGTCGAGCACGCCTGGGTCGACGTCACCGCCGTCTATCGGCCCGATCTGGAGGCGGTCGCGCGAAGCTGGTTCGGCACCGCCGATCGCCGTCATCCGGGTGTCGCGAGCCTGCTCGCGGGCGGCACTGCGTTCGTCGCCGGGCCCGTCACCCTGCTCCGCCGCGTGCACTCGCCGTTCCGCGACTACGAGCTGACGCCGGCGCAGACGCGCTTCATCTTCTCGCACAAGGGCTGGAGCAAGGTCGTCGGCTTCCATACGCGCAACGTCGCACATCGCGCGCACGAGTTCGTGCAGCTCGAAACCCTGCGCCGCACGCATGCCGACGGACTCTACATCAATCCCGTCACCGGGCCCGCGCGCGCCGGCGACTTCGTGCCCGCGCTGGTGATGCAGAGCTACCAGAAGATGATCGACTTCGGCGTCTATCCCGAGGGCAAGGTGCTGCTCGGCAGCTTCGCGAGCTATCCGCGCTACGCCGGGCCGCGCGAGGCCGTGTTCACGGCGCTGTGCCGCAAGAACATGGGCTGCAGCCATTTCGTGATCGGCCGCAATCGCGCCGGTGTCGGCGACTGGTACGAGGGCGCGGACTATCGCCGGCTGTTCGACAGGCTGGGCGATCCGGGCATCACGCCGGTGTTCTTCGACGCCGTCGGTTTCAACGCGGCGACGCAGGCCTACGAGCAGATCCCGGACGGTGCGCCGGCCGCGCCCGACGTCGTCGCGATCAGCGGGACGGCGGTGCGCGCCGCGCTCGCGCGCGGCGAGGCGCTGCCGACCTGGTACATGCGCGATCTCGTGCAGGAGCTGCTGTTCGACGCGAGCCGCAACGGCTTGGCCGTGTTCCGCCAGGAAGAAGCGGCATGAGCGGCCTGCTCGCGAAGATCGACAAGAACGTCCGCCACCACTCGCAGCGCAGCCTGCACGCGCTGCGCGGGCTGTGGTGGGATCGCGTGCGCGCGCCGGCCGAGCGGCCCGTGTTCATCGTCAGCGGCAGCCGCTCGGGCACGCAGATGCTGTACAAGACGATCTCGCTGTCGCCCGCGATCGCGACGCTCGATCGCGAGATCTATGCCGTGTGGGACTCGCTGCACCATCCGCGCGACGAGGGCTGGAACACGCACGCGCTGTCGGCGGCGGATGCCTCGGACCACGATCGAGAGGTCATCACGCGCTATTTCTACGCGCAGACCGGCCGGACGCACTTCGTCGAAAAGAACAACCAGCACGGGCTCGCCGTGCCCTACCTGCATGCGCTGTTTCCGGATGCGCGCTTCGTCTACATCAAGCGCAATCCCGGCGACACGCTGAACTCGATGATCGAAGGTTGGGCCCTGCCCGAGCGCTTCGGCGCCTGGGCGCGCGAGCTGCCGGACGAGGTCGCGGTCGACGGCGGCCGCTACACGCGCTGGTGCTTCTATCTTGCCGAGGGCTGGCGCGAGTATCGACATGCGCCGGTCGAGGAGGTCTGCGCCTTTCAGTACGAGGCCATCCACGAGGCCATCCTCGCCGCCCGCGGCGGCATTCCCGCCGCGCAGTGGACGGAGATCTTCTACGAGGACATCGTCCGCGATCCGGGCGCGACGCTCGAGCAGGTCTTCACGCGTCTCGAGCTGCCTTTCGACGAGGCGATCCGCACCCATGCCGCGACGGTGCTCGATCGCCCCTACGACGCGCTGTTCGAGATAGGGCTCGAGAAATGGCGCACGCACGAACACCGCCATCGCATCGAGCGCGTGCTGCCCGTCGTCGAGCGCACCGCGCGCGCCATGGGCTATCCCCCGCTCACGTAGGCGCAAGTACTCTCCCGCCGGCCGTTCGAGGGCGCATGCGCCTACCGCGTAGACGACTCCGTCGTCGTCATGCCGCCTGCGCGAGCAGCACGTATTTCGTGGGAATACCGCCGAGCGACGTCCACCCGGCCGCCTCGGTCTTGCGCGGGATCAATGCCACTCCATGGCGCTGGGCCAGACTCGCACGGGTCTCATCCGAGGTTCGCGCGGATGGCCGCGATCACGACGTCCCTCTCGCGCCGCCGACTGCTGGTCGGCGGTACCGCGGCCGCGCTGTCGCTGTCGCTGTCGTTCGCGTCGCTGCGCGCGGCGACCGAGCCCGCCGCCTCCCTGGAACCCCCGGTGTTCTGGCACACGGTGCGCGTGCTGCACGAACACCTGTTCCCTGCCCTGCCCGGCACGCCGAGCGTTGCCGACATCAACGCCACGGCCTACTTGTCCGCCGTGCTGCTCGATCCGCGCATCGACGCCGCGGAGCGCGACTTCATCAGCCGCGGGGTGGGCCTGCTCGATGCCTATGCGAGGCGCCGTCATGGCCAGCCGTTCGCCGCGCTCGCGGAGGACGCGCGCGAGACGGTGCTGCGCAAGATCGAGGACAACGCCGACGGCCAGTACTGGCTGTCGCTGATCGTCCACTACCTGCTCGAAGCCCTGCTGGCCGATCCGGTCTACGGCGGCAATCGCGACGGGGTCGGTTGGCGCTGGCTCGCGCATCAGCCCGGATTTCCGCGCCCGCCGCGCGGCTGGTACGAAGCGCTGCCCGGCGATGCCTGAATTCGACGCCTGCATCGTCGGCAGCGGCGCCGGTGCGGCGCCCGTGGCCGCCACACTCGCCGCCGCCGGCCGTCGCGTGGTCGTGCTGGAGAAAGGTCCGTGGCTGCACGAGGGCGATTTCTTCAAGGACGATCGCGCGCTGAGCGCGCGCCGCGCGTACAAGCCGCGCTTGCGCGACGAGCCTCATGTGCTCGAAGACCGCGCGGAGGACGGCAGCTGGCAGGCGGCTCCTACGTGGCAGTCGGAACGTGATTTCTGGAACGGCAGCGCGGTGGGCGGCGCGACCAATTTCATGAGCGGCATGTTCCACCGCATGAAGCCGCCGGATTTCCGGCTGCGCTCGGTCTATGGCCCGATCGCAGACGCCACGGTCGTCGACTGGCCCATCGGCTATGACGAACTGGAACCCTGGTACGCGCTGGTCGAGCGGGAGGTGGGCGTGTCCGGCCGCACGGTCGCGCACCCGCACGAGGAGCCGCGCTCGAGCCCGGACTTCCCCTTTCCGCCGACCGCCGAGCACCTGTTCGCGCGCCGCATCGACGAGGCCTTCGGCCGCGCCGGCCTGCATCCGCTGCCGGTGGCGCGGGCCATCCTGCCAGGGGCCCTGGGCGATCGCGGCGGCTGTTCCTATTCCGGCTACTGCGGCGGCTACGGTTGCGCCACGGGCGCCAAGGGCAGCGCGCGCATGTCGCTGCTGACGCAGGCCGTCGCGACGGGCTGCTGCGAGATCCGCCCGCGCGCCCACGTCTTCCGCCTCGTCAGCGACGCGAGCGGGCGGGTGGTCGCGGCCGAGTACCGGGACGCTGTCGGCAGCACGCGGCGCGTGACGGCGAAGGTCTTCGTGGTCGCGTGCCAGGCCATCGAGACCTGCCGCCTGCTGCTGCTTTCCCGCGGCCCGCGCCACCCGCACGGCCTCGCCAACGGCAGTAGCCAGGTCGGACGCAACCTGCTGTTCTCGGCCACCGCGCTCGGGGCCGGCGATTTCCCGCTCGCCGACGCGCCGCCGGCGGAGCGCGCGGCGCTGGCCACTTACGGCCCCTTCGTGAACCGCGCGCTGCAGGACTGGTATCGCATCGACGATCCCGCGTTCGGCGGGCCGGCCAAGGGAGGCACGCTCGAATTCGTGCTCCAGCATCCCAATGCGCTCGCCCGCGCCAACAAGCTGAAGTGGGGCGAAAACGGCCGGCTGCTGTGGGGCCGTGAACTGAAGGCGCGGCTCGAACAGGACTTCACCGGCATGCGCAGGCTGAACTTCGAGGTGTTCGCCGATTGGCTGCCCCACGCCGACTGCCACGTGCGGCTCGATCCGGCGGTGACCGATCGCTGGGGCGTGCCGGCGGCGCGGATCCGGCTCGGCTTCCACCCGCACAACGCCCGCGTCACCGCCTTTCTCGCGGCCCGCGGCGAGGACGCGCTGCGCCTCCTTGGCGCCGCCAACGTGCGTTCGCGGGTCTACGACAGTCCGCCCCCCAACCTCGTCGCGGGCGGTTGCCGCTTCGGCACCGATCCTTCGGCGAGCGTGCTCGATCCGCAGTGCCGGGCCCACGAAGTCGACAACCTGTTCGTGAGCGACGCGAGCTTCATGCCGACGGGCGGCAGCGTGCCCTATACGTGGACGGTGTACGCGAATGCGTTCCGCGTGGCGCGGCAGGTGCTGGCCGCGGTGTGAGCCGGTTCGCTCTACAGACCGAGCACCTCTCGTAACCCGGGATCGGGGCATCTTGCTGATGAAGATCCCGGGTTTCG
>JBFWSI010000302.1:0-5347 GCA_050248455.1 Gammaproteobacteria bacterium
GCTGGTGTCGATGGATACGCACGACGGCGCGATCGAGGCGCTCGTCGGCGGCTTCGATTTCTATCGCAGCAAGTTCAACCGGGCGACGCAGGCGCTGCGCCAGCCGGGCTCCAACTTCAAGCCTTTCATCTATTCCGCCGCGCTCGATCACGGCTTCACCGCCGCGAGCTTCGTCAACGATGCCCCGATCGTGTTCGATGCGCCGGGCCTGGAAGCGGCGTGGCGCCCTGAGAACTACACGGGCACCTACTATGGGCCGACGCGGCTGCGCGAAGCGCTCGCGAACTCGCGCAACCTGGTCTCGATACGCGTGATGCGCGACGTCGGCATCGACACCACGATCAAGCACATCAGCGGCTTCGGCTTCGACGCCAAGGCGTTGCCGCACAACCTGTCGCTGTCGCTGGGCACGGGCGAAATCACGCCGCTGCAGCTCGTCACTGGCTATGCCGCGTTCTCCAACGGCGGCTTCCGCGTCGACCCGTATTTCATCGCGCGCGTCGAGCTCGAGGACGGCACGACGGTATCGACGGCCGATCCGGCCGTGGCCTGCGACGGCTGCATGAACCCGACGCTGGACGCCGACGGTGAACCCGTCGATCTCGAGGCGATGGAAGCCGCGCGCCAGCGCAAGGTCGCGGCCCGCGCCGTCGATCCGCAGAACGCCTACATGATGTATTCGATGATGAAGGACGTGATCACGCGCGGTACCGGCCGCCGCGCCCTCGAACTGAAGCGCAGCGATCTCGCCGGCAAGACCGGCACGACGAACGATCAGAAGGACGCCTGGTTCTCGGGCCTCAACGGCCGCGTCGCGACCACGGTGTGGGTCGGCTTCGATCAAGTGGCGCCGCTCGGGCGTCAGGAGACCGGCGCCCGCGCCGCGCTGCCGATCTGGATCGACTACATGCGCGTCGCGCTGAAGGACATGCCGCCGACCGAGCCGGCGCTGCCGGCCGGCGTCGTCACCGTGCGCATCGACCCCGCCAGCGGCGCGGTCGCCGGCGTCGGCAACAGCCGGGCGATCATGGAAACCTTCCGCGAGAAGGACGTGCCGCGCGCCAGCGCGTCGACGGCCTCGCCGGTCGGCTACGGCGAGACGCGCGCGGTCGACGCCGAGCAGTTGTTCTAGCCGGTGTCGATGCGACGGCACGGCCGGCACGGCGCAGCGCCCCCGCAGGAGCGCGTGCGCAACGAAATCGCCCAGCTCGCGGCGCGCCTGCTGATCGACGGCGAAGCGGACGATTTCGGCACGGCCAAGCGCAAGGCGGCCGAATCGCTCGGCGTCCACGATCAACGCGCCTTGCCGGACAATCGCGACGTGCAGGCCGCGATCATCGATCACCAGCGCCTGTTCGAGGGCGAGGCGATCGCGGCGCGCACCCGCAGGCTGCGCGCCGCGGCGCTGGACGCGATGCGCTTCTTCGCGGAATTCGAGCCGCGCCTCGTCGGTCCCGTGCTTCACGGCACGCCGTTCGAACATTCGGCCGTGACGCTGCATCTCTTCAGCGACGAGACGGAGCGCGTCGTGCGCTGGCTGCTGCAGCATCGGATCCCTTATCGCCTCGATGAACAGATCCGCCGCGCTGGGCGTCGCGACAGCGAGTCCTATCCCGTGCTCGAGACCGCGATGGGCGAGGTCGACTTCGAGCTCGTCGTGATGCCGCGCGTACGGCTGCAGAATCCGCCGCTGTCGCCGCTCGACGGCGCACCGTATCGGCGTCTCGACGCTGCCGGGCTCGGCGCGCTGCTCGCCTCGCCGGCCGCGGGAGACGTGTACCCCGCCATCGCGCGCTGATGGCCGGCGGTCCCGCCTGCGTGCAGGTCGCGGTGCTGGCGCCCGTGCGCCGCGTCTTCGACTACCTGCCGCCGCCCGGCGGCTTCGCGCGCGATCCGCGCGGATGCCGCGTGCGCGTGCCGTTCGGCCGCGGCGAGCGGCTGGGCATCGTGCTCGAGCTGGTCGCCGCGGCGCAGGACGCGACGCTGCTCAAGCCCGTGCGCGAGCTCCTCGACGAAGAGGCGCTGCTCGATCCCGCGCTCGTCGCGCTCGCGCGCTGGGCCGCGGGCTATTACTGCCACCCGATCGGTGAAGCGATCGCCGCGCTGCTGCCGGTGGAACTGCGCCACGGCGCGAGCCTGCGCTCGCTGCGCGAGCCTGCCTATGCGCTCAGCGAGGCGGGCCGCGCGGTGCTGGCCGACGGCACGCGGCTCGGCCCCAGGCAACGCACGCTGCTCGCCGCCGCGGACGCGGCGCCCTTGCGTCTCGCCGCGGCACGGGCGTTCGAGTTCGATGTCGCGCGCGTGCTCGCGGGGCTGTGCTCGCGCGGCTGGCTCACGCCGATCGAGCTCGACGTCGAGACGGCGCCGCCGGCCCCCCTCGGTGATTTCCTCGCCCTCAACGAGGCGCAACAGGCGGCACTGGCCGCCCTGCTGGCCGCGCGCGGGCGCTTCGCCGTGCATCTGCTGCAAGGGGTGACCGGCAGCGGCAAGACCGAGGTCTACCTACACGCCGCGCGTGCCATGCTCGAGGCAGGGCGACAGGTGCTGATGCTGATCCCGGAGATCGGACTGTCCGAACAGCTCGTGCAGCGCTTTCGTCAGCGCTTCGGCGCCGCGGTCGCCGTGCTGCATTCGGAGCTGAGCGAACGCGAGCGCGCGCTGGTGTGGGCGCGTGCGCGCAGCGGCGCCGTCGGCATCGTGCTCGGCACGCGCTCCGCGGTGTGGACCCCGCTGCCCGCGCTGGGCCTCGTCGTCGTCGACGAGGAGCACGATCCCGCCTTCAAGCAGGAGGAGGGCTTTCGCTATTCCGCGCGCGACGTCGCCGTGATGCGCGCGCGCGAGGCCGGCGTGCCGATCGTGCTCGGCTCGGCGACGCCCTCGCTCGAATCCGAGTACAACGTGCGCCTCGGCAAGTATCGGCGGCTCGTGCTGCCGCAACGTGCGGGCGGTGCGGCAGCACCGACCTTGCGCGGTGTCGACGTGCGCGGCATGAAGCTCGCCGGCGGATTGGGCGACACGCTGTGTGCGGCGATCGACGAGCGGCTCGCGCGCGGCGAGCAGACCCTGCTGTTCCTCAACCGGCGCGGCTATGCGCCGGTGCGCATGTGCCACGCCTGCGGCCACATCGCGCAGTGCAGCCGCTGCGACGCGCACCTCGTGCTGCACCAGGCGCGCGAACGACTGATCTGTCATCACTGCGGCGCCGAGCAGCGTCTCGATGCGCCGCGCGAGCCGTGCTGTCCGACGCCGGACTGGTTCACGCTCGGCGTCGGCACCGAGCAGCTCGAGGCCGCGCTGTGCGAGCGTTTTCCGCGCGCGCGCGTCCTGCGCGTGGATCGCGACACGATGCGCCGCAAGGGCGAGCTCGAGCGCGCCTATGCGGCCGTTCGCGCGCGCCGCGTCGACATCCTGGTCGGCACACAGATGCTGGCGAAGGGGCATGATTTCCCGGGCGTGACCCTGGTCGGCGTCATCGACGCCGACAGCCGGCTCTTCGCCGCGGATTTTCGCGCCGGCGAGCGCTTCGCGCAGACCTTGCTGCAGGTCGCGGGGCGCGCCGGGCGCGCCGAGGCGCCGGGGCTGGTCCTGGTGCAGACCCATCACCCGGCCCATCCGCTGCTGCAGTTCGTGCTCCGGCAGGACTACGAAGGTTTCGCCGCGGCCGCGCTCGCCGAGCGCGAGGAGGTCGGCCTGCCGCCCTGCGTCGCGCTCGCCGTGGTGCGCGCCGAGGCGACCGACGCGCGCGCGCCGCAGGCCTTCCTGCGCCGCCTGCGCGCGGCGCTGCCCGGCCGCGACGGCGTCGAGCTGGCGGGGCCGGTGCCGGCGCCGATGGAGAAGCGCGCGGGGAAGTATCGCGCCGTGCTGATGCTGTCGAGCCCGCGCCGCGCGGCGCTCGCCCGACTGCTCAATCGCCTGCTCGCGATCGCCGAGACCTTGCCCGAGCGCAGCCGCGTGCGCTGGCACGTCGACGTCGATCCGCAGGAGGCGGCATGAGCCGCCGGCGCGTTTCGCGCCGCGGACGAGGCGCGTATTCTGGCGCGCAGCCCCGTCTCCCGGAGACCTCATGATTGCCATCCGTCGAACATCGATTGCACTGCGCACGACTCTTCTCGTCCTCGCTGCGTGCGCGGCGCCGACGGCGGTCGCCGCCGAGCCGCCGCAGGAGGAAGTCCGCATCACCGCCGAGTTGCGCAGCGTCGAAGTGCAGCACGCGGGCCGCAAGGTCGTGATCGAGAGGCGACAGGATCCGGCGTCCACGATCAATCCCGACTATGCGCGGACGGCGCGCCCCTGCCCGCCGTTCTGCGTGCAGCCCGCCGTGCTCGCGCCCGGTGTCGAGACCATCGGCGAGCTCGAGATGCTCGGTTATCTCGAACGCATCGCGCAGGGCGACGACACGGTGCTCGTCATCGACTCGCGCACGCCGGACTGGGTCGAGAAAGGTACCATCCCGGGCTCGATCAACCTCTCGTGGCAGCAGCTCAACCCCGAGGCCGGGGCGGATCCGATGGAGATCGCCGACATCCTCGAGCGTCGCTTCGGTGCCCTGAGCCAGGAAGGCCTGTGGGATTTCAGCGCGGCCAAGACGCTCGTGATGTTCTGCAATGGCCCGTGGTGCGGGCAATCGCCGACGAACATCCGCACGCTGCTGAAATTCGGCTACCCGGCGCACAAGATCAAATGGTATCGGGGCGGCATGCAGGACTGGGAAAGCTTGGGCCTGACGACGGTTCGGTGAGGGCGCGCAGCGCCCGCCGACCGTCGCCGGATCCCACGGCTGGCGCCCGCGTGTAGAATGCGCGCCGTCCCGCCCGGCGCCCCGCGCCGCCCATGCCCACGAGACACGCGCGCACGACCTTGAAACAGCAACTGCACACCCTGCTCGCGACGCACGTCGCGCGGATGATCGACAGCGGTGAACTGCCGCTCGATCAGCCGCCCGCCTACGTCGTCGAACCGCCGCGCAATCCGGCGCACGGCGATCTCAGCACCAATCTCGCGATGGTGCTCGCCAAGCCCTGCCGCAAGGCGCCGCTCGAGCTCGCACGCGCGATCGTCGCAGCGCTCGGCGTGCCGACCTTCGTCGAACGCATCGACATCGTCCCGCCCGGCTTCATCAATTTCACGCTGAAGTCCGCGGTACTGCTCGACGTCATCGCCGACATCCTCGACGCGGGCGAGCGCTACGGCGAGTCGACGCAGGGCGCCGGCAGCTTCGTGCAGATCGAATTCGTGTCGGCGAACCCGACCGGCCCCCTGCACGTCGGCCACGGCCGCGGCGCCGCCAACGGCAGCGCCTTGACGCGTCTGCTGCGGGCGACGGGCGCGCGCGGGCACGCCCCGTACA
>JBFWSI010000303.1:0-5337 GCA_050248455.1 Gammaproteobacteria bacterium
CCGAGCGCGGCGTCAACGGCTATTTCATCGTCGAGCCCAATTCGCGACTGAAGCAGAACGTCGAGATGTACTACGAGGACGCCGAGCGCGCGGGCTGGCCCGATCGCCTGCAGCGCGGGGCATTCAAGTACGGCTGGGACTGCGACAAGCGCCGCGGCATCGTCACCTGCCGCTACATCCACCTGCTGCTGCCGGGCATGGATCGCGACAAGGAGCTCGAGCGCCTGAAGTTCGCGCTCGAAGTGCAGTGGGACTACTACGGGCCCTTCGGCTTCGCGGCGCTGGTGTCAGAGGCGGGCGAGGATTCGATGGACCTGCGCACGAAGATCCGTCCGGAATCTCTGCTCGCCAAGGACATCGCGCTGTTCGGCACACCCGCGGAAGTGGTCGAGAAAATCATGCGCACCAAGGAGTACGTCGGCTACGACGACTTCATGTTCCATGCCTGGTTCGAGCTGGCCGGCTTCCAGGGTGCGGAGATCGAGGACCAGATGTACTATTTTGCCGAGGAGTGCATGCCGCTGCTCGATCGCGCCTGCGGCGGCCGACCACCTCCGCGCACGGATTTCCCGGTTCCGAGTTTCGACGACGTGCGCGCCGCCGCGCCGCGCCGGGCCCGTGATGCGTTTCCATCCACCCCAACCCCACACGACAAGAACCGACATGACACCCGAAGAATTCCGTAAAGCCTGTGGCTTCTGGGCCAGCGGCGTCTCGATCATCACGACCCGCGACACCGACGGCAGGCCCTACGGCCTGACGATGAACGCAGTGACCTCGCTGTCGCTGGACCCGCCGATGTTCGTCATCTGCGTCGACAACAAGTCCGACACGCTGGAGCCGCTGAAGCGCAGCGGCGTGTTCTGCATCAACGTGCTGCAGCAGGATCAGCAGCCGCTGTCGAATGCCTTCGCGAAGAAGAATCCGGACAAGTTCGCCGGCGTCGCCTTCGAGTGGGGCGAGTCGGGCGCCCCGCTGCTGACGGGCCGCCTGATGGGCATCGAATGCCGGGTCAGCGCCGTGCATCCGGGCGGCGACCATCACATCGTCGTCGGCACCGTGACGCAGATTACCCGCCCCGCCGGCGACGATGCGCCACCGATGCTGTACTACCGGGGACGCTACGCCGACCTGGCTGCGTCATAGCTCGACCTCCTGCGATCGAAGGGTGGAACGGCCGGTCACTGTCCTTGTATGCATTCCGGGCTTGTTGCTATCGTACGCCGGACCTCAGGGGGAGCGCCGGGCACCCCGCTCGCGCGACATTTCAATCAAAACCTTAGAAGGCTCGCATGATGTTTAACCGCGCTGTCCGCCGGCCGCTCGCGGCCATCGGAAACACTTTGATTCTCGCCGCCATCGCCACCCCGGCCCTGGCAGCCCGCGAAGAGGTGGTCGACCGCCGCACGCCCCTCGTCATCGACTTCATGGATGGAGACTATCTCGCCAGCCTCGACGGCATTCTCGTCGCCGGCCCGCACGGCCTGCTCGGCACGCTGAAGTTCGGCGAAGAGGGCGTCGAGCTGAAGCAACTCGAGGGCGGCGGCCTCACCGATTTCACCGCACTCGAGAAGGTCGACGACAAGACGGTGCTGCTCGGCTCCTCGACCGGTCATCTCTACAGCTTCATCGACGGCAAGCTGACCGATCTAGGCAAGATCACGGAGTACGACGAGCCCGTCCTCGACATCGCCGTCTCCGGCACCAAGGGCTGGGCGGTCGGCGCGCGCGGCATGCTCGCGCGCAGCGACGATCTCCAGAAATGGGAGACCGTCACGATCAGCGAAGTCACGCAGCCGCCGATCGCGCTGCCGGCGAATACCGCGAGCGAGTGGTACTTCGGCGTCAGCAACCTCGTCATGGACAGCGTCCAGTTCACGGCGACCAAGGGCGGCCAGCCGCCGGTCGTCGATACCGACTACACGATCTATCCGGACGAAGGCTTCATGCAGGTGATGTCCGATCTCGACACCGATCCGGCGCCGACGATCACCTTCAAGTTCGCCCCCGGCCCGGCTTTCCGCGCTGGCGACGTGTCGTGGAACGTCGTCATGTTCGAAGGCGACAACGTCACCATCGCCGGCGAGTTCGGCATGGTGCTCCAGAGCACGGACAACGGTGCGAGCTGGGTGCGTCGCGATGCCATCATCACGCCGAAGGAACCGGAACCGCCGTACTGGATCGCGGGCGCACAGGAAGGCAGCACGATGCTGCTCGCCGGCGCAGCGGGCGCGATCCGGCGCAGCACCGACGGCGGCGCGACCTGGGAAGTGCTGCCGGCACCGAGCGCGGAAGCGATCTTCGGCGTGTCGGTGCTCGACGGCGGCAAACCGGCCATTGCCGGCGCCGTGGGCATGATAGGCACGCTCGAGGGCGGCGAGTGGAAGCTGGCCGACCGCTCGGCGCTGCAGCTGCTGTCGTGGCTGCGCACGCCGGTCGAGATGCCGGACGGCTCCGTCGTCCTGCTGGGCGGCCGCTCGACCGTCATTCGCATGAAGGACGGTGAGCTGAGCCGCGTGCCGGTCAAGAGATTGGACTGATCGTTCGCGCCTGAGCTTGCGGAGCGGCGCCTGCGGGCGCCGCTTTCGTTTGCGTGCCCCAAGATTTCCATTCGGAAGGACATGCGATGCCCCCTGCACCACGTGTAGCGACTGCCGTCCTGCTGACCACCGGCACGGGCGCCGAGCTCCGCATCCTGCTCGTCCAACGCTCGCCGGCCCTGCGTTTCTTCGGCGGCTTCTGGGCTTTCCCCGGTGGCGCGATGGAAGACGCCGATCGTGCCTGCGGCGAGCACGCCGTGCTGAGCTGCGCGCTGCGCGAGCTGCTGGAGGAGACCGCGCTAGGCCACACGCTGCTCGGCGTCTCGCGCGGGGAGGCGCGGGCCTGGCTCGCCGCTTTCACGTCCGAGGCGCCGCCGCCGGGCTGGCGCGAAGCACTGCGTCGCGTGGCGGACAACGGGCGCTATCATCACGTGTGCCGGATCACCACGCCGGAACACATCGCGATCCGATTCGCGACCGACTTCGTGCAATTGCACTGCGAGCGGGCCGAGGATTTCGAGCTCGATGCCGCGGAGCTCGTCGCCGGCGAATACGTCTCCCCGGCCGACGCGGTCGCGCGCTGGCGGCGCGGCGAGATGCCGATCGCGCCGCCGACGCTGCTGCTGCTCGAACAGCTCGCGACGCACGGAGTGCCGGATTTTCGCGCCGTCGCGACGCGCATCGCCGACTCCTTCGAGCACGGTGAGTTCCATCCGGCGCGTTTTTCGCCCGGCGTCTTCACCGCGCCGGTGCCGACGCCGACCCTGCCGCCGGCGACGACGACCAACTGCTACATCCTCGGCGAGCGCGAGCTCTACGCGATCGATCCGGCCGCCGTCGACGCCGTGCATCGCGACAGGCTGATCCGCAAGCTCGAAGCCCTGCAGGCCGAGGGCGTGACCCTGCGCGGCGTGCTGCTGACCCACCATCATCCCGATCACGTCGGCAGCGCGGCGCTGCTGAGCCGGCATTTCGGCGTGCCGCTGCATGCCCACGCGCTGTGCCACGCGCAGCTCGCCGACGCCGATTACCTGCGAGGTCGGGCGCTGGAGGACGGCGACACGCTGCCGCTGGGCACCGCACCGGACGGCAGTCCCGACTGGCAGCTCGAAGTGCTGCACACGCCGGGCCACGCCCGCGATCATCTCTGCTACGTCGAGAGCCGTTACCGCGCGGCCATCGTCGGTGACATGCTGTCGACGGTCTCGACGATCGTCATCGATCCACCGGAAGGCCACATGGCAACCTATCTCGCGAGCCTGGAGCGCTTGCTGACGGTGCCGATGACGACGCTCTATCCGGCGCACGGCCCCTCGCATCGCGACGGCCACGCGCTGATTCGTCAGTACCTCGAGCATCGTCGTGCGCGCGAGCGGAAGATCGTCGAGGCGCTCAGCGATACGCCGCGCACGCTCGCCGCCCTGCTCCCCGCGGCCTACGGCGACGTTGCCCCGGCCGTCCACGGCGCGGCCCTGCGCTCGCTGCTCGCCGGCCTGCAGAAACTGGAGGAAGAAGGCCGCGCCGCGCAGCGCGACGGCGAGTGGGTCCGGATCGCTCAAACGTAGCCCGCGTGCAGCGGAGCGCAACCCGGGATCTTCGGGTACGCCCGATCCCGGGTTGCGCGCCACGCGCTCCACCCGGGCTACGGAATTGCGCCCTCGCTCAGCCCGCGAGGCGGGCCAGGCGCTCGCGAATGATCGTGTTCGCTTCATGCATGATGCGATCGATCAGTTCCCCGCAGCTCGGGATGTCGTGGATGAGACCCGCGACGAGGCCGCAGGACCACGCGCCCAGATCCATCTGGCCTTCGAGCATGATCTGCGGATAGACGCCGACGACGTCCTGCGCGATGTCGTCGAAGGTGATTTTCGAGCCGAGCTCCTTTTCCTTCGCGACGACGCGCTCGACCGCGGCGTTCTTCAGCACGCGCTCGGTATTGCGCAAGGGGCGCATGATGAGCCGCATGTCGAGCTCCGTCGCCTTCAGGATGGCCTGCTTCACGTTATCGTGGATCGGCGCTTCTTTCGTCGCCATGAAGCGCGTGCCCATGTTGATGCCCTCGGCGCCCAGCGCGAGCGCGGCGACCAGCGAGCGGCCGTCCGCCATGCCGCCCGAGGCGACGAAGGGGATGTTCAGCTCATCGGCCGCGCGCGGCAGCAGGATGAAGTTCGGGATGTCGTCCTCGCCCGGATGGCCGGCGCATTCGAAGCCGTCGACGCTGATCGCGTCGCAGCCGATCGACTGCGCCTTCAGCGCATGGCGCACCGAGGTGCATTTGTGGATCACCTTGATCCCCGCCTCGTGGAGCATCGGCAGCCACTGCTGCGGGTTGTTGCCGGCCGTCTCCACCACCTTGACGCCGCCGTCGACAATCGCGCGGATGTAGCCCGGATAGTCGGGCGTCGTCACCGTCGGCAGGAAGGTCAGGTTCACGCCGATCGGCTTCGTCGTCAGCTGGCGGCAGCGCGCGATCTCCTTGGCCAGGTCGGCCGGGCTGCGCTGCGTGAGGCCCGTGATGATGCCCAGACCACCGGCTTCGGACACGGCCGCGGCCAGTTCGGCGAAGCCGACGTAGTGCATGCCGCCCTGGATGATGGGATGTTCGATGCCGAACAGTTCGGTGATCCTGGTCTTCACGAAGAATTCCTCACGCAATGGAGAGTGTGCCTGACCGCATTCTCGGCGATCGACCCGGCCGGGACAATTCGGCGCCGTATGGTGATGCGCTCAGCGCGCGAGGGCCGCGTGGCGGAAGCAGCCGACGAGATGATCGTTGACGAGACCCGTCGCCTGCAGA
>JBFWSI010000304.1:0-5334 GCA_050248455.1 Gammaproteobacteria bacterium
GGTTCGCCGCGCCGGGCACCTTCGCGCTCGCGATGGTGGTCCTCGTCGCCTTCGTCCTGTACAACTTCATCAACTGGAAGTACCTCTCCACCGTGTGGGGCCTGAGCTGAAACGGCGGGACGCAGCGTCATGACGGCAGAGCTCGAGGCTTATCCGGGACAGGTCGGCTGGCGCACGGTGCTGTCGGTGTTCAAGCTGCGCATCGGCGTGCTGATCATGCTGAGCGCGCTCGCCGGCCTCGCCATCGCGCCGGCGCCCGCGCCGGACACGTGGCGGGTGGCGGTGATGGCGCTGGCAGTGCTGCTCGCCTCGGCCAGCGCCGGTGCCTTCAACCAGTTGGTCGAGGCGCGCAGCGATCGCCTGATGCCGCGCACGCGCAACCGTGCCTTCGCGAGCGGTGCGCTGCGCGCCGGACCGGCCTGGCTCGCGCTGATCGTGGCCCTGCTGGCGATAGCGGTCAGCGCGACCTGGGCAGCCGTCAACGCCGTCTCGGCGCTGTTCCTGTTCCTCGGCGCCTTCACCTACGCCGTCGTGTACACGCTCGGGCTCAAGCGCCGCACCTGGAGCAACATCGTCTTCGGTGGCCTCGCCGGCAGCTTCGCGGTGCTGACCGGGGCCAGTGCCGCCGATCCCGCGCTCGGGCAGCTGCCGCTGCTGCTCGCGCTGGTACTGTTCCTGTGGACGCCGCCGCACTTCTGGAGCCTCGCCATCGCGAATCACGAGGAATATCGCGCGGCCGGGATCCCGATGCTGCCGGTGGTCGTCGGCGTCGCGCGCGCAGCGCGCATCGTGCACTGGAACACCGTGTTGCTCGTCGGTGTCTCGCTGCTGCCGGCGCTGTTCGGCGCCGGGCCCGCTTATCTGCTCGGCGCCGTCACCGGCGGCGCCTGGTTCGTGACTCGCACCGGCGCGCTCGCGCGGCAGCCGGGCCGCGCCACCGCAATGGCCGCTTTCTTCGCGTCGATGCTGCAACTCGCGCTGTTGATCGCGGGGGTCGGGATCGATGCAGCGCTGCACTAGCCTCGCCGGTTTCCTGCTGCTGTTCGCCATCGCCTGCGACGCGGCCTCGAACGCGCGCAGTCTCGACGCCGCCGCCGCGCTCGCTGCCGCCGAAGCGGCTGTCGGGACCGTGCCTGCCGACTTCACCTTGCTCGATCGCGAACGGCGTCCGGTGCGCCTGTCCAGCTATCGCGGCCGGCCGCTGGTGGTGAGCTTCATCTACACCGGCTGCTTCACGGTCTGCCCGGTCCAGACGCGCACGCTGCAGAAGGCGGTCGAGGGCTTGAACGCGCTGCTCGGCCCCCATCAGTACCGTGTCCTCAGCATCGGCTTCAACCAGCCTTTCGATACTCCCGAAGCGCTGGCAGCCTTCGCCACGCGGCACGGCGTGGCGGCCGCCAACTGGGAATTCCTGAGCCCGCGCGCGGCGGACGTCGCGGCCTTGACCCGCGCCTTCGGCTTTTCCTTCGTCGATACGCCCAGCGGCTTCGAGCACGTGCTCGGCGTCACCATTCTCGATGCGAACGGCCGCATCTATCGCCAGGTCTACGGCGATCGCGTCGACAGCGCGGCGCTGGGCGAACCGCTGCGCGAGCTGCTGCTGAACGCGCCGGTCGCGCGCGGCGCGACCGCGGATCTGGGCGCCTTGCTGGAGCGCGTGCGGCTGCTGTGCACGATCTACGATCCGGACACCGGCGAGTACCGCACCGACTGGGCGCTGCTGTTCGAGCTGCTCGGCGGGCTCGGCTTCTTCGTGACGGTCGGCGTCTACCTGTGGCGCGAGCGACGCGCGCAGTTGCGCCTGGTGCCGGCGAAAGGCGGTGTGTCGTGACGGCGGCGGGCGCTGCGCTGTGGCGCGCGCTGGAGCACGGCCTGGATCGGCTGTGCGGCGCGACGGCCATCCCGACTCGCCACCTCGGCGCGCTGGCGACCCTGATGCTGTGGGTGCTGCTGATCAGCGGCATCTGGTTGTACGCGGTGTTCGACACCTCGGTGAGCGGCGCCTATCAGTCCATCGCGCGCCTCGCCGCGGCCCCGCACGCGCCGGGCGGCATGCTGCGCAGCCTGCACCGCTATGCCACCGATGCCTTCGTGATCCTCACGCTCGCCCATCTGCTGCGCGAAGCGGCCTTCGGCCGCTGGCGGCATGTCCGCCGCCATCCCTGGCTGACGGGCACGGCGGTGCTGCCGTTCGCGACGGTCGCCGCCATCGGCGGCTTCTGGTTGAACTGGGATGCGCTGGGTCGGTTCAGCGCCGCGGCGACGGCCGAGTGGCTGGATGCCTTGCCGCTGTTCGC
Source organism: Gammaproteobacteria bacterium (assembly GCA_050248455.1). Classification (GTDB taxonomy): domain Bacteria; phylum Pseudomonadota; class Gammaproteobacteria. The sequence continues at coordinate 2,298 of JBFWSI010000304.1, forward strand.
GCTGCCGCTGTCGCGCAACTTCCTCTTCGACGCAGCGGTGAGCGACCGCCTGTTCTCGCTGTTCGTGTTCGTTCACATCGGCGCTTCGCTGCTGCTGCTGTTCGGCCTGTGGTTCCACCTGCAGCGCCTCGCGCGGCCCGCGCTGTGGCCGCCGCGCGCCTTGACGCTGGGCGCACTCGCGAGCCTCGTCGCGCTCGCCTGGGTCGCGCCGGTGACGAGCCAGCCGGCCGGCTCGCTCGCCGCGGTGCCGGCCTCGATCGCTTTCGACTGGATCGTGCTGTTCGTCCATCCGCTGATGTATGCGACCTCGCCGGCATGGATGTGGCTGTTCGCGCTGGGCGCGCTGACGGTGCTCGCCGTGCTGCCGTTCACCGCCACGCTGCGCGAACCGGCGGCGGCGGTCGTCGCCGCGGATCAGTGCAACGGTTGCCGGCGCTGTTTCGACGATTGTCCCTTTGCTGCGATCACCATGACGCGCCATCCCGATCAGCGCCGCGGACGCGAGCTCGCCGTCGTCGATGCGCGCGCCTGCGCGGGGTGTGGCATATGCGCCGGGGCCTGTCCTTCGGCGACGCCGTTCCGGCGTATGGCGCCGCTCGCGAGCGGCGTCGATCTGCCGGAGGCGAGCGTCGACACGCTGCGCGCGGCGCTGGACGCGGGACTCGCCGCGCAGCGGGGCGCCGCGCCGCGGGTGGTGTTCGCCTGTCGCTACGCCGCCGACACGCGCGCGCTCGCCGGCACGAGCAGCGTCGTGCTGCCGCTGGTCTGCGCCGGACAGTTGCCGCCGTCCTTCGTCGAGTACGCACTGCGCGCGGGCGCCGCACGCGTGTGGATCACGAGCTGTCGCGAAGGCGGCTGCGAGTTTCGTCTCGGCGCGCGCTGGACGCGCGCGCGCCTCGCCGGTACCCGCGAGCCGCATCTGCGCATGGGCGTGAGCCGCGAGCGCGTCAGGCTGCTCGCGGCCGAACGCGGCGAGGAAGCCGTGCTCGCGGCGGCCTTGCGCGCGGAGGACGAGCATGTCTGAAGGACTCGCACTGCCGGCGCGTGCGGCGCCCATGGCCTGGGTGCGATGGCTGGGCCAGCTCGTCCTCTACGGCGCGTTCGGGCTCTTCATCGGCGTGTTCTCGCAGTGGCCGCGCTACCGGCACCTGCCGCCCGACGGCGCGCTGATCAAGCTGAGTTTCGTCCACAGCGGCAAGCCGCGCGGCGCCTGCCACGAACGCAGCGCCGAGGAGCTCGCGAGCCTGCCGCCGAACATGCGCGCGCCGGTGGTGTGCCCGCGCGAACGTTCACCGGTGACGGTCGAGCTCGACATCGACGGCCGCGCGGTGGTGCGCGCGTCGGCGCCGCCGTCGGGCCTGTCGCAGGACGGGGCGTCCGCGCTGTACGTGCGCGTTCCCGTCACGGCCGGCGAGCGCGCGCTCGCCGTGCGGCTCAACGACGACGTCACCGTCGACGGTTTTCCCTATCGCCTGGAACGGCGCGTCCAGCTCGCTCCCGGCCAGGTCATGGTCATCGACTTCGACGCCGAGCGCGGAGGAATCACGCTCCAATGAACCTCTACACCCTGCCGCAGTTCCTGCTCGGCCGCACCGCCGTCGAGCCCGCACCGACCCCGGTGTACCGACTGACGCTGTCCGTCGCCGGCCGCGCGCAGGCGCGCGCCTGGCTGTGGCTCGGCATGCTGGCCTTGATCGGATCGGGCCTGTTCTCGGTGCTGCTGGTCCTGGCGCGCACGCCGGGCGGCAACCGGATGTTGCCCGGCGTCGTGTTCTTCCGCACCGCGCTGGTGGTGCACGTCGACCTGTCGGTGCTGGTGTGGTTCGTCGCCGTCGCGGGCCTCTTGTGGAGCATCCACGCCGGGCGGCGCGCGAATGCCCTCGGCTGGTTGTCGCTGTCCGGTGCCGCCGCGGGCACGCTCGCGATGGTGCTCGCACCCTTCGTCGCGCCGGGCACGCCGGTGATGGCGAACTATGTGCCGGTGCTCGAATCGCCGCTGTTCCTCGGCGGGCTCGCGGTGTTCGCCGCGGCCGGCGCCGTGCTGGTGCTGCGCAGCCTGCTGGTGGTGCCCGCGCTGTCGCGCGCGCTCGACGGCGCGACGGCGCTGCGCATGGGCCTCTACGGCGCGGCGCTGTCCGCCGCGATCGCGCTCGTCGCCTTCGGCTGGTCGCTCGCGAGCGTGCCGCGCACGCTGGACAGCCGCACCTACTGGGAGATCCTGTTCTGGGGCGGCGGCCACGCCCTGCAGTACACCTGGACCCTGCTGCTGCTGTGCGCCTGGCTGTGGCTGACGCAGGCCTGCGGCGCGCGCGTGCCCTTGAGCGCGCGGCTCACGCTGTTCCTGTTCGCGCTGGCCTTCGCGCCGGTACTGATCACGCTCTACGCGTACTTCGCGCACGACGTGCTGTCGCCGGCGCATCGCCAGCTGCACACGATCGGCATGCGCGTCGGCGGCGGCATGGCGATCTTTCCGGTGGCGCTCGCGGTCGGCCTCGCGCTGTTCGAACGCGGCCGCGTCAGCGCGCGACAGCGTCCGCTGCGCGCGGCGCTGTGCGCTTCGATCGCGCTGTTCGCGGCCGGCGGCATCATCGCCTTCGGCATCCACGGCAGCAACGTCAAGATCCCGGCCCATTACCACGGCTGCATCGTCGGCGTGACCCTGGCGCTGATGGGCCTGGTCTATCACCTGCTGCCGCAGCTCGGTTACCGCGCGCCGCAGGGCGCGCTCGCGGTGAGCCAGCCCTGGCTCTACGGCCTCGGCCAGCTGCTGCACATCGTCGGCCTCGTGTGGTCGGGCGGCTACGGCGTGCAGCGCAAGGTCGCGGGCGCGGAGCAGGTGCTGCGCAGCCCGGGCGAGATCTTCGGCATGGGCCTGATGGGGCTCGGCGGCCTGATCGCAATCGTCGGCGGCCTGCTGTTCGTCGTCGTGGTATGGCGCGCGCTGCGCAGATCCGGATGAGCGGCAGCCTGCCCCAACGCGTCCTGCGCGGCGCATTCATGCGCGTCGAGGCGCTGTTCAACCGCGCCTTCGGCGATC
>JBFWSI010000305.1:0-5325 GCA_050248455.1 Gammaproteobacteria bacterium
AAACTGCGTCACCTCGAAACGCTGCCGCCCTACGGCTTCGTCGTCGCCTGCTTCCCGTGCAAGATCAAGGGCGCGTCCGGCGGCTGGACGCGCGCGGTCGCGATGTTCGACTGAGCGTCTTCCGAGGTGCATGCGCCGCGCGGGACGATCTTCCCGCAGCCCGGATTCGCTGCGCTTCATCCGGGCTCAGAGGATAGTCCCGTCAGGCGGCTTTCGGCCGTCCCAGGCGGCCGGACAGGAAATCGTCGAAGGTCGCCGTGACGAGCACGTTGCCGTCCTTGTCGAGCACTTCGAACATGCGGCCGTCGTCCGCCTGCATCGCAAACAGCATCATGCAGCCGCTCGGGCCGGCGCGTTCCATGTGCACTTCGTTGTCCGGCGTGAGGCCGGTGAAGCCGGGCTGGCGAATCTTGTGCACCGTCTCCTTCGGCCGCGTCTCGATCACGTGCTGCTCGCCTTCGATCACGCGCGAGACGGTCGTGCACACGTGACGGTGGAAGTGGCAGTAGGCGCCCGGCGCCCACTTCACGAGCAGATCGAGCCGTCCCGTCGCGCGATCTGCGTAGGTGACGGCGATCGAGTAGTCGATCGGGTAGTCGAACTGCGGGCTGCCGACGAGCTGCAGCCATTCGACGCGGTCGAGATCGAAGTTGGCCGGCAGTTCGGCGCGGAACGGGAGGGTCGTGCTCATGGGCGTGGTCCTGCTTCAGCGGTAGTCGGGGTCGACCGCGGCAACGGTCGGGTCTGTCGGGCAATATAGCAACCGACCGCTCCCCGGCGGTATCGATTCCTCGCGGCCGTGACCCGGTCGCGCCAACGAAGGAGGATGCCCATGCCCGTCTACGAACTGCGCACCTACAGCCTGCACTGCGGCAAGATGGCCGAGGCGGTGAAGCTCTATTCCGAAATCGGCTACCCGGTGCTCGAGAAATCCGGGCTCGCGAAGAAGCTGGTCGGTTACTTCCAGTCCGACACCGGCGTCATCAACCAGCTCGTGCACCTGTGGAAGTTCGACGATGACGCCGATCGCCGCGCGCACTGGGCGGCGCTGTACGCCAATCGCGAGTTCGTCGAGGACTTCGCGGCGAAGATCCGGCCGCTGATCGCGCAGCAGGAGGTCAGGCTGCTGCTGGCCGCGCCGTGGGGGCCGCATCCCTGAAGGACGGGAGCGGCCAGGTAGAAGCAGGCCCGGACGGCAGCGCCGTCCGGGCCTGCGCAGGCAGCGAAAGCTCGCTTACCAGGCGTTGCGACGCGGCCGCTCTTCGCGCGGCTTCGCTTCGTTCACGCGAATGTTGCGGCCCTTCAGCGGCTTCTCGTTCAGGGCGCGGATCGCGGCATTCGCCTCGGCCGTATTCGGCATCTCGACGAAGCCGAAACCCTTCGACTGACCGGAGAACTTGTCGGTGATGATGGATGCGCTCGAGACTTCGCCCGAGGCGCCGAAGGCTTCGCGGAGATCGGCGTCGGTGACGCTATAGGCCAGATTGCCAACGTAGATATTCATTCAATACTCACTACAGATTACGTGTGTTGTCCTTTTTTCACGTCACGCGGCTCCAATGACACAAGTATGTCGCGTGGCGATTCACCGCAGGGCGGCAAATACGGGTTGCTCGGGCAGCGGGCGAAGGGCGGTTTCCTGGAGGCCTGCGGCGGGGGCTGGCGCGGCTCGAAACGCCGGCGGATGGGGCGCCACTCTACGCGAATGCCGCGAGGAATGGCAGCGCCACGTGCCGCGCGTCCCCGGCGGGCCTCAATCCGGCACATAGGCATCGACCTGAATCTCGACCACCTGCCCGGGAAAGGTCAATGCCGTCACGCCGATGCCGGTCCACGCCGGCGGCGGGTTGGTGCGCAGGAGGTAGCGATCCTTCACCTGGCAGAAGAGCTCGAGCTGGCCCTGGATGTCGACGTGATAGGTCGTCATCGCATAGACGTGCTCGAGCCCCGCGCCGGCCGCGGCCAGCACCGTCTTCACGTTCTCCCAGGCCTGCACGATCTGCCCTTCGAGATCCTCGATCACGCGCAGGTTTGCATCGCGGCCGACCTGTCCCGCACAGCGCACCCACGGCCCGATCCGCACCGCCGGCGCATAGTGGAAACGATCGACGATGTTCTGCATCGTCGGCGGCACGCAGGTTTCACGCTTCATCGTCGACATCGTGGCTCTCCGTTCGTTGCATCGAAGGAATCATCGCATATCGTTCACGGCGGCGATCCCGGGGGCGTTCTCGGCATGTTCTGAATTGGCGCTTCGCGCTGCCACGGAGAACACGGAGAAGAGATGGCTAGGGGCTGAACATCCGTGACGCCGTCCCGATTCTCCGTGTTCTCCGTGGCGCGCGCAGCGCAACTTTCCCCGGCTCCCGCGCCGTTGCGCGGCGCCGCTTCCGGGCTACGGTGCGGAGGGCAGACGCCGCGCAATGTCCTGCGCCAGCGCGCCTACCGCGTCCGAGGCGGCGGCGACGATCGCGTCGTAGTCATCCGCCGCGCCCGTCACCGGCAGCGCGATCGCGCTGTCGAAAGCCTGCGGGGCGCCGCCGTCGGCGGCCTGCACGGTCCAGCGCGCGTCGAGATGCAGCGTGCCGTCGGCCGCGCGTTCGAAGCGCTGTACGTCGACGGCGATCCGGCGCGGCGGCGACTGCGCGCCGCGCCAGGGCCAGGGCACGATCTGCGCGTCGGGCAAGGCTTGCGCGAGCTGCGCGAGCAGCGCGCGCGACACGCTCTGCTGCAGCGGTTCGGCCCAGCGGTGCGCGTTCGACAGGCGCAGGCGCGTCGCGCTGGCCCAACTGACGATCTGCGGGCGATCGAGATAGCTCGGCAGGCGCACGGGACCGAGGCCGATGCGCGGCCCGTCGGCCTTGCCGACCGTCGTCGCGTCGGGCGCATGGATCAGATAGTACTGCGCGGGCGGGGTGCGCGCGCAGCCGGCGGCGGTGACGAGCGCGAGCATCAGCAGCAGCGGCCGGATCACGGCGTGTCTCCGCGGCGCCCGCTCAGCACGGACTCGGGCTGCGTTTCGAGGGCTTCGGCGAGCAGGCGCAGGGCGCGTGCCGCGGCAGTGGTCTCCTCCAGCATCTCGCTCACTTGGTAATGCGTCGCCGAGTTCTCGCCGGCGGCTTCGCGCAGCGCCTTCGCGGTGTTCGCGAGCTCCTCGCTGGCGCGCGTGATCGCGAGCATCGGGCCGCTGTCGCCGCGCGTGAGGGCCGCGACGTTGCGCGCGCCTTCGTCGATGCGCGCGAGCGTCTGCCGGCCCGCGCGCAGCGTTTCCGCGCTTTCCTCCAGCGTCGTGCGCGTCGTGCGCAGGGTCGCGGCCGCCTCGTCCATCACCGTCTGCACGTCGCGGGTGACGACGTTCGCGCGCTTGTCGAGGCGCGCGGTCAGCGAGGACAGGTGTTCCAGCGTCTGGTCGAGGCTCGTGAGCGCGTGCGTCACCTCGGGCGAGGTCACGAGCTCGCGCACGGACTCGGAGATCGTCGAGATGTCCTCGACGAGCTGCTCGACGTTCAGCTTGTCGAGCTTGTTCGTGAATTCCTCGACCTCGGTCGGCAGCGTCGGGATCTCCGGGATGCCCTCGCCCTTGCCGTGCAGGGTCAGCGGGCGATCCTGGTAGAAATCGAGATCGATGTAGAGCTGGCCGGTCAGGAAGCTCCAGGTCTTCAGCCGCGCGCGCAGCCCGCGCTGCAGGAGCTCGGAATTCTCGGCGATGTCGTCGAGCGCGACCGATTTGCCCTCGACGTTCTTCAGCACGTATTGATCGGTGCGCACGACGACGGGCACGAGGAAGTTGAGCCGGCTCTCGTCGACCGACAGGCCGATGCTCTCGACGCTGCCGATCTTCACGCCGCGGAACACCACCGGCGAGCCGACCTGCAGGCCCGTCGCCGAGCCTTCGAAGTACATGATGTAGCGCGGTCGGTCGCGCCAGAAGCCGCCGTCGGCGAGCAGCAGCACGGCGGCGACGATCAGCGCCGCCGCGCCGAGCACGAAGCCGCCGACGACCTTCGGGTTCGCCTGCCGGCTCATGCGCGCCCCCGCTGCAGGAAGTTGCGCACCTTTTCGACCGGGCCCTGCGCGAGTGCCTTGGGATCGCCGCTCGCGATCATCGTCTTGGTATCCGCATCGAGAAACACCGAGTTGTTGGCTATCGCGAAGATGCTCGCGAGCTCGTGGGTGACGAGCACCACGGTCGCGCCGAGGCTGTCGCGCAGCTCGAGGATCAGCTCGTCGAGCCGCCGCGAGCTCAGCGGATCGAGGCCGGCCGAGGGCTCGTCGAAGAACAGGATCGTCGGGTCCAGCGCGATCGCGCGCGCAAGGCCCGCGCGCTTCTTCATGCCGCCGCTGATCTCCGACGGATAGAAGCCCTCGAAGCCGGCGAGACCGACCAGGGACAGCTTCAGCGACACGATCTCCGCGACGAGATCGCGCGGCAGCTCGGTGAATTCCTGCAGCGGCAAGGCCACGTTCTCCGCCAGCGTCAGCGAGCTCCACAGCGCCCCGGCCTGGAACAGCACGCCGAAGCTGCGCTGGCGCGCGAGCTGCGCTTCCGGGGTCGCCGACCAGTAATCCTCACCATCGTACAACACGCTGCCCTTCGCCGGCCGGTTGAGGCCGATCATCTGCTTCAGCAGCGTGCTCTTGCCGCAGCCGCTGCCGCCCATGATGACGAAGATGTCGCCGCGCTCGACCGTGAAATTCAGATCGCGCTGGATGACGTAGTCGCCGTAGGCCATCGTCAGATCGCGGACCTCGATGTGCGGCGCCGCCATCTCAGATCCCGAGCTTGTGGAACACGATGGTCAGGATCGAGGCCGAGATCGTGATCAGCAGGATGCCGAGCACGACCGCCGAGGTCGTCGATTCGCCGACCGCCTGGGCGCTGCGGCCGCACTGCATGCCACGCAGGCAGCCCGCGTAGGCGACGAGCGCGCCGTACACCGTGCCCTTCACGAGGCCGACGACGAAATGCTTGAGCTCCAGCGCGGTCAAGGTCTCGTTGTAGTACTCGTAGACGCCGACGTCGAACACGCCGACGGCGATCAACATGCCGGCGAGGATGCCGACGATGCCGGCATAGAGCGTCAACAGCGGCACCATCATCACCAGCGCGAGCATGCGCGGCAGCACGAGATAGTCGATCGGCGAGACGCCGAGCGTGCGGAAGGCGTCGATCTCCTCGTTGACCTGCATCGTCCCGAGCTGCGCGGCATAGGCGGCGCCGGTGCGGCCGGCGAGGAGGATGCCCGTCATCAGCGCCGCGACCTCGCGCACCACGCCGATGCCGACCAGATCGGCGATGTAGATCTCGGCGCCGAACAGCGCGAG
>JBFWSI010000306.1:0-5316 GCA_050248455.1 Gammaproteobacteria bacterium
ACGAGGTGCTCGACGCCGCGTGCCGTCGACCACTGGCGCAGGAATTCGCCGATCAGCCGCGCATCGAAGTGATAGGCGTAGTCGGCCTGGTAGCCGAGGCGCGCCGGCGGCAGCGGCGCGCGCCGCTTCTTCGCGACCCAGTTCGACAGGAAGTAGTGATCGGGATTGGTCTGGACGTCGATGCCGTGCTGGCGCAGCAGCGCGTTCTAATAGAAGGCGCGGATGTAATGCTCGTCGGACGCGGTGAAGAAGGGATGGTAATAGCTCTCATAGCCCGGCCGCGTCGACCAGTGCGGGAAGCGGATGCCGCACTTGTAGCTGCCGTTGCAGACGGGCATCCACTCTTCGTCGCGGATGCCCAGCCGCTCGAAGAAGCGCCGCATCTTCGGCGTCGATCCCTCGCCGACGCCGATGATGCCGATCGCGTCGGATTCGACCAGCGTGACGCGCGTGCCGAGCGGCGACCACGCGTGATGCAGGAGCGCCGCGCACATCCAACCGGCGGTTCCTCCGCCGACGATCAGCACACGCGACGGAACGCACACGGACGACGTACTGGACATCGCAAGCTCCCCGGTTGACTGCAACCGGTATCGCGACCCGTCGACGCGAGGTCCGCAGTGCGCACGCCGTGCGCAGCGCAGACGGACCGGGGACGAAGCCGCAGACCGGTTTCCGATCACGCCTTGATTCTCGTCCGGCGCTGCGGCCGGCGGAGATGATCGCGCCCTGCGCGCACCATTCCCTTATTTGAGGTAAAACTATGCGCGTTCCTTCGTTTGGGGGTCAACCGTGATCGTCGTTCCTCGTGCCGCGCGCGACGCGCGCGGAGAGCGCTCTCGCGCCCGCGCGTGAACACCGCAATGCTGAGCCGCATCGCATGGAGCAACTGCCGTTCCTCGTGCTCGCCCAGCTCGTGATCATCGATTGCGGCGGAAGAGGCCGGGGACGTCGCATTGCGCCTCGCGCAACCGTGCATGATCGGCGCGACGATGAACACGTGCGCTGACGCGGTGATGGTCGTCGACATCGACTTCGATCTGGGCACGATGCTGCCCGCCGTGCACCACGTGCAGCGACGGGCGCGTGAGTTCGTCAGGTGCAGCACCGAAGGATTGAAGGTGCGCTGCAATAACGAACGTCTGATGCACTGCAACCGAAACGCATGAATTGACGTCGCGCAGGAAGTCGCGTGATTGGTGCACTGCCGGGGCTTGTGGCTGCGGTACCAGATAAGATTTAATCGTACCAACGTCGCAAGCATGTGTTCCGATGTGCAGCGGCGCCGGCGCCGGTCCTCACCGCGCCGCATCACCGCGCCATCGCAGGTCGCCGCAGCTTTTTTCTGCGCCGATTGCGATTCGCGCGACTCAACGACACGCGGCCCGCGCAGGCCGCGTCACTATGTCCTCGGGGGGATCGCGCATGGGATTCCTGGTGAACATCGACAACGGTGGCACCTTCACCGACGTCTGCATCAGCGACGGCAGCCGCATGGTCCACGCGAAATCGACGACCACGCCGCACGACCTCACGCAGTGCTTCATGGAGGCGATGAGGCGGGGAGCGCGCGAGCTGTTCGGGGAAGACGATCTGCCGCGCCTGATCCGCGAAACGGACTGCCTGCGCTACTCGACGACTTCGGGCACGAATGCCGTCGTCGAGCACAAGGGCACGCCGGTCGCGCTGCTCGTCGATGCCGGCGACGAGGACCTGTTCTTCGGCGCGCAGGGCATCGGCGCGAGCGGCCTGTGGCGCGCGATGGTGCCGTCGCGGCCGAGCGGGATCGCGGTCGCCGCCGACGGCGCGATCGACGCCGACGAGCTGACCCGCACCGTCAACCAGCTGCTGTCGCTGGGCGCGCAGCGATTGGTCGTGTGCCTGCGCTCGGCGGCGGCGGAGCAGAACGTGAAGTCGACGCTGCTCAACCGCTATCCGCGTCATCTGCTCGGCGCAATCCCGTTCCTGATTTCGTCCGAGCTCGTCAACGACGGCGACCTCGTGCGCCGCGCGGCGACGGCGGTGATCAACTCCTACCTCCATCCCGGCATGGAGCATTTTCTGTACAGTGCCGAGAACGTGTGCAAGAGCCAGCATCTGAAACGGCCCTTGCTCATCTTCCGCAACGATGGCGATTCGGCGCGCGTCGCGAAGACCACCGCGATCAAGACCTGGGGCTCGGGTCCGCGCGGCGGGCTCGAAGGCACCATCGCCTATGCCAAGCTGTACAAGCTCCCGACGGTGGTCGCGATGGACATCGGCGGCACGACCACCGACGTCTCGGTCGTGCGCAACGACAAGGTCGCGCTGCGGCCTTACGGCGAAGTGGAGGATCTGCCGACTTCGTTCCCGCTGCCGCAGCTCCAGAGCTTCGGTCTCGGCGGCAGCTCGATCCTCGGCGTCGTGGACGGCCGCATCACGATCGGCCCGGAAAGCGTCGGCGCCGTGCCGGGCCCGGCCTGCTTCGGCCGCGGCGGCACGCACGCGACCCTGACCGACGCGCTGCTCCTGCTCGGCGTGCTCGACCCGGATCGCTATCTCGGCGGCGAGCTGAAGCTCGATCGCGAACGCGCGCGGCAGGCGCTCGAGACCAACATCGGCGCGGCGCTGAAGCTTTCGCCCGCGCAGGCCGCGAGCGCGGTGGTCGCCGCCTTCCAGCAGCAGGTCGGCGAACAGCTCGGCAAGGTCATCCGCGCCGCCGGCGCGGATCCGGCGCAGGCCACCTTGCTCGCGTTCGGCGGCGGCGGCCCGATGATCGTGTCGGGCATCGCCGAGGCGATCGGCATCCGGCGCGTCGTCGTGCCGCGGCTCGCGTCGGTGTTCAGCGCCTTCGGCATCGGCTTCTCGCATCTCGCGCACGAATACCAGCTGCCGCTGGACGAGGCCGCGCCGCGCCTCGAGGCCGTGAAAGCCGATCTGCTTTCGCGTGCGCGGCGCGACATGGCGGGCGAAGGCGTGGAGCCGGATGCCTGCACGTACCGCTATTCGCTGTGGCGCGCGGTGAACGGCGCGGTCGAGGAATCGGCGCTGACCGGCGACGGCGGCGCGCCGGATGCGCGGCTCACGCTGAAAGCCGTCTACGAGCTGCCGTCGGCGATGCTGATCGCGGACAGCGCGCAGGCAGGCAACGCGGCACCGACGAGCGGCAGCGTCGATCTCGATCTCGGCGCCGGGCCCAGCGCGGTGGACGTGCACCTCGATTCCGAGCTCGCCGCGGGGCATACGGCGCAGGGCCCCTGCCTGCTGAAAGGGGACTATCTCACCTGTCTCCTCGGCGCGGGCTGGAAGCTGCGCGTGTCGAGCAACCGTGATCTCGTGCTGGAGGCCAGCAACCGATGAGTACGCAACGCGTCGCGATTACCGAATACCTCGAGATCGACCTCGAGCACGAGCGCTGGCACTGCCGCCGCTGCGATCACGACATCGCACCGGCACGCGCGAACTACAAGGAAGGGCTGCTCGTCTACAACCGCGATCCGCGCGAGATTCATCGCCCGATCCTCGACGACAGCTATCCGTATACCTACGCGCCGGATCCGAAATGGTGCCGGATCATCGAGTTCTACTGCCCGGGCTGCGGCACGATGATCGAGAACGAGTACCTGCCGCCGGGCCATCCGCTGACGCACGATCTGGAGCTCGACATCGACAGCCTGAAGGAGCGCCATGCGGGCGCGGAAGGAAAAGCCAATGCGGCGGGTTAGCGTAGACATCGGTGGCACCTTCACCGACTGCTTTCTCGCCTACGACAGCCGCTACGTCGAAGCGAAGGCCCTGACCACCCATCACAACCTCGCCGCGGGCTTCATGGAAGCGCTGGGCAAGGCCTGCGAGGAGCTCGGCGAGTCGGTGCAGACCGTACTCGCGAACGTCGACGCCGTGCGTTACGGCACGACGCTCGGCACGAATTCGCTGATCCAGCGCAACGGGCCGCGCGTCGGCCTGCTGACGACGGCGGGTTTCGAGTCCTCGGTGCCGCTGATGCGCGCGCGCGGCTACGGCGATGGCCTGTCGGACGCCGAGCAGACCGATCTGCCCGGCGCCGATCGCCCGGCGCCGCTGGTGCCGATTCCGATGATCGTCGGCATCCGCGAGCGCATGGACTACAAGGGTGAATCCGCGCTGGAGGTCGACGAGGACGACGTGCGGCGCCAGGTCCGCCGGCTCGTCGATCAGGGTGCGCAGGCCTTCGTCGTCGCCCTCGTCAACGCGGTGGTGAACCCGGCCCACGAAATCGAGGTCGAGCGCATCATCCTGTCCGAATACCCGACCCACGTGCTCGGCGCGATCCCGATCGTGCTGTCGCATCGCGTCGCCGGCCGCAAGGCCGAGTATTCGCGCACGATGTCGGCGGTGCTCGACGCCTACCTGCACGATCAGATGTATCACGGCATGTCTTCGCTGGAGATCGTGCTGCGGCAGAACGGCTACAAGCGGCCGATGCTGCTGGTCCACAACACCTCGGGCATGGCGCAGCTCAATTCGACGCATGCGCTGCAGACCATCCACTCCGGTCCGGTCGCGGGCCTCGAGGCTTCGAACTACATCTCGGCGCAGTTCAAGGAACCGAACATCATCGCGACCGACATGGGCGGCACGAGCTTCGACATCGGTCTCGTCACCGCCGACGGCGTGAAGTTCTACGACTTCAATCCCGTGATCGATCGCTGGCTGGTCAGCACGCCGATGACCTATCTGCACACGCTGGGCGCCGGCGGCGGCTCGATCGCGCGCTACGACCGGCTGTGGGACGCGGTCGAAGTCGGCCCCGACAGCGCCGGCTCGGATCCGGGACCGGCCTGCTACGGCCGCGGCGGCAAGTTCCCGACGACGACCGACGCGAACCTCGTGCTCGGCTATCTCGACGAGCACAACTACGCCGGCGGCACGATCAAGATCAGCAAGCGCCGCGCCGAGCGCGCGATCGAGGAATACATCTGCAAGCCGTCCGGCATGTCGCTGATCGACGGCGCCAAGGCGATCAAGCGCAAGGTCGACGCCAACATGGCGAACGCGATCTTCAAGGAAGTGGCCGTCAAGGGCTACAACCCGAAGAACTTCGTCATCCTGAGCTACGGCGGCGGCGGCCCGATCCATGCCTGCGGCTATGCCTCGCGCATCGGGATCAGCCGCGTGCTGATCCCGCCGTTCAGCTCGGTGTTCTCGGCGCTGGGTGCCGGCAACATGGACGGCCTGCACATCCACGAGAAATCGCTGTACCTGATGCTCTACGACGCGACCACGCGCACGATTCTCGAAGACTTCACGGTCTTCAACGCGACCGTCGCCGAGCTCGAGCAGCGCGGCCGCGAGGAT
>JBFWSI010000307.1:0-5314 GCA_050248455.1 Gammaproteobacteria bacterium
ATGGTCAACTATCGACGCGTCCGCCTGCTCGGTGGCACCTACTTCTTCACCGTGACCCTTGCCGATCGGCGCAGCGATCTGCTGCTTCGACACGTCGACGCCCTGCGCCTCGCATTCGGCGCCGTGCAACGCACATCGCCGTTTCGGACCGATGCACTGGTGGTGCTGCCGGACCACCTCCACGCGGTATGGACCTTACCGGCGAACGACGCCGACTATTCGCGGCGATGGCACGCTGTAGAGCCTGTTCACGCGGATGGTACGGCGGCGCACCTACGTGCCGCCCCCCGATCGCAAAGGCCAGTACCGGCTCTGGCAGGCACGCTTCTGGGAGCACCTCATCACCGACGACGAAGACCACGCTCGACACGTCGACCACGTGCACTTCAATCCCGTCAAACGTGCGCCGCCCCGGTGACTGGCAATGGTCATCGATACACCGCTACCCGCGCGCAACGCCGTCCCCGTAGCCCGGGTGCAGCGAAGCGAAACCCGGGATCTTCGAGCCATCACGCTCCATCGAAGATCCCGGGTTACGCGCTGCGCGCTTCACCCGGGCCACGAAAAGTCGGTTCCTCAAAACGACAGCGACAATTCCACGTCGACGACGCCCGGCGCATCCGCGCGTTCCAAGCGGATGCGGTCGACGGTGGCGCCGTAGCGCGTGTCGACGGCGAGCAGCCAGCGCATGAAGCTGGCGTAGGGAACGCCGGAGAAGCCGAGGGTGACGCTGCGCGCGCCGGCCGGTGTCACGCGCGTCAGCTGGCCGGCGACTTCGTTGGCGGCGGCGGATTCGTTGATCGCGGCGAGCAGCGAGGCACCGTCGGGCAGGCGTTCGCGCGCGGGATTCGCCGCCGCGCCGCCGAGCTGCGGGCGCTGCGCAACCAGCCACTGCTGCGTGTCGCGCTCGGCGGCGACGGCTTTCACGAGACGCGCCTCGCGCATGCCCAAGGGCTCGACGATGGCGAGCCAGTACAGCGTCGCGAGGATCGCCCCCGCGCCGACGCCGAGCAGCGCGCGCTCGCGCGCCTGCAGGCCTTCCCACCACGTCGCGACCGCGCTCACCGCAGCTGCCCCACGCGCAGCAGGCCGACGGCCGCCGCATCGCGATTCTCGACCGACAGCAGCTGCACCGGCAGCGCGCTCGCAGCCAGCGTCTGCTGATAGCGTTCGAGTGCCGCCATGTCGTCGGCGCGCACGCGCAGCTCGAGCGCGCCGTTGCCGTAGCTCGCGCTCTCGAAGCGCAGCCCGCCCTGCTGCGACAGGCCCTGCCCTGCCGCGGCGAGGAGATCGAGAAACGGCTTGCCCTGGCGCGCCGAGGCCGCAACCGCGGCGAGCGCCTGCGTGGCCTGCGCGCGCACGTCCTCGATGCGCGTCACCTGCGGGAACATCTCGCGGAACAGCGTTTCGGTGCGCGCGATCTCCTCGACGCGCCGCGTCTCGAGCGCCGCCACGCGCCACTGCAGGAAGCCGGCGTGCGCGAGCGCGGCGACGAGCACGAGCGCGGCCGTCGCCCACCACCAGCGGCGCGCGCTGCCGACGTGCGCCTGACGCCGCCGCGGCAGCACCGTCAGCAGATCGATCACGTGACCCTGCGCATAGCCCTCGGCGAAGGTCGCCAGCAGATCGACCGCGCCCGCGCGCGAGGCGGGATCGACGACCAGCGCCGGCGACAGCGCCGCGACCTCGGCGAGACGCGCATCGCTCGCGCCATAGACGCGCAGGTGACGCTCGCCGTCGATGCCGACCAGCGCCTGGCCGATGAAGGCCTGCCACTGCGCAGCCTCGAAGCGCGCGCCGGCGTAGGGGCCCGTGCGCAGCCAGGCGTCGTCGCCGTCGAAGAGCAATGTCCAGGTGCTCTCGAACCACGGCACGCAGAGGATGTCCGGCACGCACTGGTCGACGTGCAGGCCTGCGGTCGCTAGCGCCTCGAGCCGCGCATCGAGCTCGGCCGCGTCGAAGGCGACGGCGGCGAGCCGCGTCGGTGTCAGGCGATGCGTGGCGAAGGCGAGATCGTCGACGGGCGTGAGGATCTGATCCTCCAGCGCGAAGGGCAGCGCCTGCTCCTGCACGCGCCGATTGCCGGGCGGGAGCTCGGCCTCGGCGAGCAGCACGCACCGGCCGTCGACGAGCCACACGCGCGCCTCGAGATCGGGCGCGCCGACGAATTCGGCGAGCGTGCCCGCGTGCGAGCGCCCGGCGCTGCGCCATGCCAGCTGCGTCGCGTCCGCGTTCGACACGAACAGCGCGGCGCGTTCAGCCATCGACGTACAGGCGTTCGCGGCGCGCGATGCGCAGGCGATTCGGCGCGAGGCGCTCGTTCAGCGTGCGCCGGAACAGCACGCCCGCGCTGCCGTCGACGCGCGTGCGCAGCTCGAACCAGTTCGAGCGCGTCGTCAGGCCCTGCGCGAGCAGCGGACGGCCGACGAGCAGCGGATGCTTCAGGAAGGCGGCGACATTCACCCACGGCTGGATCTCGCGCGAGCTGACGAGCAGATCGGCCGTCGGTCGATCGATGCCGGGACCGAGGCTCATCAGCACTGCCGCCGGCGCGGTGTTGACATTCAGAGGCACGGAGTTGCCGAGCACGCAGACATGGGGCGCCAGTTTGGCATAAATCTCCGGCGTGATGCCGCGCACGAGACGCAGCTCGCTGACGTCCGCGAAAGGACCGTTGGCCGCGCGATAGGGCTCGTCGAGCCGCGTGTAGTACTCGTCCTCGGCGCCGTTCGGGAAGCGCGTGTCGCCGTCGGCATCGAGCCAGTCGAGCACTGCGGGGAGGATCTCCGGCGGCAGTTGCAGGGCCTGCAGCAGCAGCGTGAAGCGTGCGATCGCGATCTGCTGCGGCGACAGCGTTTCCTCGGCCGGCGCCGCGTCGCCGTCCGCGCCCGGCGTCGCCGGCGCGTCGGGCGTCATCGGCGGCGCACCGGGTGTCGGCACGCCGTCCCCGCTGCCGCCGGCGAGCTCGCGCAGCGCGCGCATCGCGCGGCCGTCCTCTCCTCCTGCGCCATCGGCCGCGTCCTCGCCGACTTCCCCGACCGGCGGCGGCACATCGGTGTCCGGTGCTTCGTCGGCAGCGGTGGGCGGCTGGAAGGCCAGCGCGTTCAGATTGAACAGGCGCTGCGCGTCGCGCAGGCGGCCGCGCGCGCCGAAGTCGCCGCGCGTCGCGCCGTAGTCCGTCTGCGCCCAGGCTTCGTGCGCGTCGTCGTGGCGGCTGTTCTCGAGATCCTGGCTCAGCGCCGCGGCAGCCTGCACCTCGACTTCGCGCGTGAGCGCGGTCGCGAGCGACTGCTCGTCGAGCCGTTCGAGGCCGAGGATCGCGTAGCGATCGCGCGTCGTCAGCGCCACCGCAATCGCGGCGACGACGGCCGCGACGAGCACCGCCGCGATCAGTGCCGCGCCGCGCGCGTGCCGCTTCATGCGCCGCTGCCCGGCAACAGCAGGCGGCGCAGGCTGCTGCCGTCGTCGAACACGAGCTCGAGCTCGACGGCGCGCGGCAGCGCGGCCAGATCGTCGGTCGCGACCGGCCACAGATCGGACCAGTCCGCGGCGCCCTCGGCCATGAAGCGCAGCCGCAGCTCGCGCACGCCCGTGAGCAGCACCTGCGCCGTCGGCCGCGTGCCTTGCACGACGTCGATCACGGGCCAGCTGAGGCGCACGAGCTCGCCCTCGCGCACGACGTAGCCGACGCGCCGGAGCGCGACGCCGTCGAGCAGGGTCGCGCGTGCGGCATCGAGCCGCGACAGCACGAGCTGCGCGTCGTCGACGTTCGTCTGCAGCGCCGCGGCCGGCTCGCCCAGCGCATCGCGCACCGCGCGCGGCGCGGCGGCATTGATGTCCTGCGTCAGCAGGCTCATCGCATAGCGCAGCGCCGCCGCCGATTCCTGGCGCGGCACGAGCTGCTCGCGCGCATGCAGGATGTGACGCAAGCCGCCATAGGCGAGCTGGGCTGCGATCGCGAAGATCGCGATCGCGACGAGGATTTCCAGCAACGTGAAGCCGCGCTCAGCGCGGGAGGTTCGCATCGGCCTGCCCCGCGACGAAATCGACGAGGGTCTCGACGTGCGTGCGATCGAGCTCGCGCGCCGGCTGTACCACGTCCTTGACCGCGACGTCGATGACGAGCCGCGGCGGCGCCTCCGCGCGCGCGACGTCGGCCTCGAGCACGAGCGTGCGCCCGAGCATGGTCTCGACATAGCGATGGCGTCCCGGCTCGATGGTCGTCGCGCGCAGGATCAGATCGTTGACGGCATTGTCGAGCGCCCAGCCCGCGAGCGTCCTTTCCTCGACCTGTGACAGGCGTCGTGCACTGCCTTGCACTGCGCCGAAGCCGAGCGCGAGCGCCGTCGCCGCGATCACCAGCGCGACCAGCACTTCGACCAGCGTGAAGCCTGTGTGCCGGGAGCTGGCGCTGTTGAATCTAGCCACGGAGGACACGGAGGGCACGGAGGGGAAGATGGATTGCTCTCGTGCTGCCGTGACGCGGTCGCGACGATTGGCACAGACGTTACGGACGCGCCGATCGAGAATTTTCTTTTCCGTGCCCTTCGTGGCTGGATTCCCCCGACACAACCGCGCGCAAGGCCCCATCACCGCGGCTCCATGTGCACCAGGGCGAAACGGCCCGCGGCCGCAGGCTCGAGCGCCCAGGCTTCCCCGGAGAGGGTGTTGACGACGGCGACGCCGGCGTATTGCTGCTCGCCGTCGGGCAGGAACAGCATCTGCGGGGCAGGAGGTGCGCGATGGGGGACGGCGTAGACGCCGTCGCCGCGCAGCGCGTAGGGCGCCGCGAGCGTCGTCGTCGTGCCGAGACTGCCGGCGGGCGCGTCCTGCCAGTCGACGCCGTCGTGGACGACCATGTCGACGGCCTCCGGCGTCACGTAGAAGCCATAGACGCGACCCGAGCTCACGGCCGCCTCGGCGGCGTGGTTGAACGCGGCGAGCACGCGCTCGGCATTCGCCTCGAGCTCGCGATCGCCGCGCGCGCCGATCGACAGCGCGACCGCAGAGCCGAGGATCGCGATCAAGGTCACGACCACCAGCACCTCGAGCAGCGTGAAGCCTGTGTGGCGGGGATTGGCGCTGTTGAATCTAGCCACGGAGGGCACGGAGAAGAAAATTATTGATGGGCGCTTCCGTGACTTCGCCGCTGGATTTCCCTGACGCCGTAGCCCGGGTGCAGCGGAGCGGAACCCGGGATCTTCACGTCTTCGAACGTCATCGAAGGTCCCGGGTTGCGCGCTGTGCGCTCCACCCGGGCTACGAAGGCCGTTGAATCCAGCCACGGAGGGAAAGATGGATTGTCCCTGTGCTG
>JBFWSI010000308.1:0-5307 GCA_050248455.1 Gammaproteobacteria bacterium
GCGGTCCATGGGCGCCGATTGTTCCGAATACCGAAACGACATGTTTCTGATTTTGCGGATTGTACGGCCAAGCGAGGTCTCACGATAATCGCCTCCATGCCAACCCACCCGGAAGCCGCTGCGGCATCCCGCTCGCTGCCGACCCTGTTCGTGTCGCACGGCGCGCCGACGCTCGCCGTCGAGGACGGGCCGACGCGTCGCTTTCTCGCCGGCTTGGGCACGCGCCTGGCCCGGCCGCGGGCCGTGCTCGCGGTCTCGGCCCACTGGGAGACGGACGAAGTGAGCGTGATGGCGACCCCGTCGCCGGCGACCGTGCACGACTTCTTCGGCTTTCCCGCGCCGCTGTACGCGCTGCGCTATCCGGCGCCCGGCGCGCCCGCGCTCGCCGCACACGTCGCCGCGCTGCTGGACGCGGCAGGCTACCCGGTGCGGCTCGACGCCGACCGCGGCTACGACCACGGTGCCTGGGTGCCGCTCAGCCTCATGTATCCCGACGCCGACGTCCCCGTGCTGCAACTGTCGATCAATCCCGCGAAACCGGCCGCCTGGCACTGGCGGCTCGGCCGCAGCCTGCGGCCGCTCTGCGACGAGGGCGTGCTCGTCCTCGGCTCCGGATCGATGACGCACAACCTCGCGGACTTCCGTCGTTTTCGCGACGACGTCGAGCACGCGGTCGAGCCCTACGCCGAGGCGTTCACCGCCTGGTTCGCGCAGCGACTCGCCGCGCGCGAGCTCGATGCGCTGCTTGCCTGGCACGAGCTCGCGCCGGAGGCAGCGCGCGCGCATCCCAGCGACGAGCATCTGCTGCCCTTGTACGTTGC
This sequence comes from Gammaproteobacteria bacterium, assembly GCA_050248455.1. Classification (GTDB taxonomy): domain Bacteria; phylum Pseudomonadota; class Gammaproteobacteria. The sequence goes on from JBFWSI010000308.1 coordinate 822, forward strand.
GCTCGGCGCGGCCGGCGTCGGCTGGTCGGCGCAGCGGCTGCATCACGGTTTCATGCATGGCGCGATCGCCATGGACACTTATCTGTTCCAATCCGGATCGGCGGTGGAATGTGCGTCGCCCGATCCTTTCAACGTGTAAGCAAAAGGAGAACGACATGTTCGTGAAGAGCACGATGCTGGCGGGTCTGGCCGGCGGGGTCGCGATGGCGCTGGCGGGAGCGGCACACGCGGCCGACTACCAGATCGACCCGGCGCACTCGTTCGTCGAGTTCAAGATCCAGCATCTCGGCTACAGCTGGATGTACGGCCGCTTCAACGGCGTGACGGGCAGCTTCAAATACGACGCGGACAAGCCGGCCGAGAGCGCGGCCGAGGTCACCGTCGACACCAAGACCATCGACACCAACCACGCCGAGCGCGACAAGCATCTGCGCGGCGGCGACTTTCTCGACGTCGACAAGTTTCCGAAGGCCACGTTCAAGAGCACCGGGTACACGGGCGACGCGAACGGCGGCAAGCTCGCCGGCGTGCTGACGGTGCACGGCGTCGAGAAGCCGGTCGAGATCGAGCTGAAGAAAGTCGGCGAAGGCCCGGATCCCTGGGGCGGCTATCGCGCGGGTTTCGTCGGCACCTACAAGATGACGCGCAAGGATTTCGGCCTCGATTACGAGCTCGGCCCGGCGTCGACCAGCCTCGATCTCGAGATCGGCCTAGAGGGGATCAAGAAGAAGTAAGCGCGCGCAGCGCGCGATCCGGGATCTTCGACGGCGTCCGAGCGTATGAAGATCCCGGGTTCCGCTACGCTGCACCCGGGTTACGGCACGGACGGCCAACCCAAGCTTTCGTAGCCCGGGTGGAGCGCGCAGCGCGCAACCCGGGATCTTCGAAAGCGCCGAGCTCGTCTCAGTGCGTGGTCGTCAGAAAGCCCTGCACCATTTCGGCCAGCGCTGCGGGCTGCTCGAGTTGCGCACCGTGGCCGGCCTGCGCAAGCTGCGCGAGCTTGGCGCCCGCGATTTGCGACTGCCACGCCGGGCCGTGCGCCGCCGGCACGATCTTGTCCTCGGCGCTGGTGACGACCAGCGTCGGCGCCTTGATGCGGCCGAGGCGCCGCTTCACGCCCGTATCCGGGATCGGCCACAGGAACTTCGCGCTCGCCCGCAGGTTCAGCAGCTCCTCGACGTGCGCGTCCATCTTGTCGCGTTCGCCGAGCAGCAGCTCCTCGCGCCCCTTCGGGTTCGCGAACTGCACGCGCGACGGGAAGCCGGGGTGCTGCGCGAACGGATCCTCGCCCGGCGCCTCTTCCAGCCACAGACCGATCGGATTGACCAGCACGAGCTTCTTCACGCGCGCCGGCTGGATCGCGGCGAGCTCTGCCGCCATCCACGCGCCGATGCTGACGCCGACGACGTGCGCCGCATCGACGCCCAGCGCGTCGAGCAGATCGACGTTGTGCAGGGTGATGTCGAGCGGACCGGGATCCACGCGCGGCAGATCGTCTTTCGCGGGTCCCCAGCCCGGCGCATACGGCGCGATCACGTCGTAGCGCGCCGCGAGCGCCGCGAGCACGGGCTCGAAGCCCGTCAGCCCCAGCATGTGATGCAGGTACAGCAGCGGCTCGCCCTGGCCTGCACGGTAGTAATGGACGTTCAGGCGCTCGGGCCCGACGGACAAGGTTTGCAGGTTCATCAGCGGGCCCTCGCGACCTGAGCCGGCGCAACGGCCGGCGCATCCGACATCGTCACCGGGCGCGGCACCGCGCGCTCTTCGCGCGGCATCGGCTTCGGCGACCAGTGATCTTCATACTCGTTCCAGATCGGCCGCACGCGCGGCATCACGCGCTTGGCGAACATCTCGGTCGAGTAGCGGCAGAGTTCGTTCGGCATGTCGCCGAAGTGCAGCAGGCAGACGATGTGGCCGATCTTCAGGTTCTTCGACACGCGCTCCATCTGCTCGCAGACCGAATCCGGGCTGCCGGCGACGATGTAGCCTTTCTCGATCATCTCTTCCCACGACAGCGCGGCGGCCTGGTTGAGCGCGGACGACTGGCCCGCCATCTGCGTCTGCAGGCCCGCGCGGATCGTCGGCTCGGTGCGATAGCCCGGCGCATCGGCGAAGCCCGGATACACGTGCAGGCAGCGCGAGAAGAAGTAGCGCGCATGCTTCTCGTACAGGCGCTTCGCCTCGGCATCCGTTTCGGCGACGCAAATCTGCTGTGCGAAGGCCGCCTGGTAGGGATTGAACTCGCAGCCGAGTTCCTCCATGCGCCGCCAGAAGCCTTCCATCAGCTGCTGGCCGCGGATGTAGCCGCTGAACGACAGGTAGCTGTAGTTGTAGTGGTGCTGCGCGCAGAAATCCCAGGTCTCGACCGAGCCGCCGCCCGGCACCCAGATCGGCGGCGGCGTCTGGATCGGCCGCGGCCACAGGTTCACGTAGCGCAGCTTGTAGTGCTTGCCGTTCCACGCGAAGACGTCCGGATCCGACCATGCGCGGCGGATCAGATCGTGCGCCTCGTGATACTGCTCGCGCAGCGTCGCCGGGTTCACGCCGCAGGCGTAGTTGTCGTCCATCGAGCTGCCGACCGGGAAGCCCGCGATCAGCCGGCCGCCGGAGATGCAGTCGACCATCGCCATCTCCTCGGCGACGCGCGTCGGCGGGTCGTACAGCGCGAGCGACTGGCCGAGCAGCAGGATCGACGCTTCACGCGTGCGGCGGGCGAGCGTCGCGGCCATCAGCTGCGGCGAGGGCATCAGGCCGTAGGCGTTCTGGTGATGCTCGTTGATGCCGAGCCCGTCGTAACCGAGGTCCTCGGCGAACTCGAGGAGATCGAGGTATTCGTTGTAGACGCGGTTGGCCTTGCGCGCGTCGAACAGGCGCGAATCGACGTCGACCCACACGCTGCGATGTTTCTCCGTGAAATCATCGGGCAGGTAGGGCCAGGGCATCAGGTTGAACCAGTGGAACTTCATCGCGGCACTCCTTGAACGGGGAAGGGCGCGGCGCTCCTCGCGCCTCGTCGCGGGAGCTTAGCCAGCGCACTGCGGCGCCGGTGAGGCGCCGGCCTGCCAATTTCTGGTCATTTCGTGCCACACTGCGGCCATGGATCCGCTGCTGCACGCGCCGATGCCGAACACCTACGTGCGCCTGATGGCCCAGGCTTCGCGCGATCCGGTGCGGATGCTGGCCGGCAGCGGGCTGACGCTCGCCGCGGTGATGGAGCGCGACGAGCCGATCACGGTGCGCCAGTCGCTGATCTGCAGCCGCAACGCGATGGCGATGAGGGGGAAGCCCGACGGACACTTCGCGTGGGCCGAGACGATTGGCGATCACTTCCACGGCCCGCTGACGACGGCATGGTTGAGCGCGCCTACGCTCGGCGATGGCGTCGACGCCTTCATCCGCTACATGCCGGCGCGCATTCCGTATCTCGATTGGCGCGGGCGCCGCGTCGGACGGCAGTTCCGCGTCGAACTGACGCCGCTGCTCGATCTCGGCGAGATCGCGGCGATGCTGGTCGAGATCCCGATGCTCGCGCTGCTCGGCTACCTGCGCACCGTGCGCGGCGGCCGCGTGTCGGGCGTGACGCTGCAGTTCGCGCATGCGCCCGGCGTGCCGGCCGAGCGCTACGCCGCGCGTTTTCGCTGCGAATTCCGCTTCGGTCAGCGGCTGCATGCGCTGAGCTTTCCAGCCGAGTGGCGCGCGAGCGCGAACGTCGGCCACGATCCGCTGCTGTGGCGCGCCGCCGTCGGCCGCTGTGAGCTCGATGCTCGCCGCAGCGGCGAGGCGATGCTGATCGCGAACCTGCGCCAATACCTGATGCGCAGCTTCGATGCGCGGCAGGCGACGCGCGTGCCGCCGACGGTGCAGGAGGCGGCGGGCGAGCTGCACATGTCGGTGCGCACGCTGCACCGTCGCCTGCGCGCCGCGGAGTCGAGCTACCAGGCGCTGGTCGACGATGCGCGCCGCGAGCGCGCCGCCGTGCTGCTGCTCGACCGGCGCCTGAAGCTCGGCGACAACGCGGCCGCGCTGGGCTATCGCGATCCCGCGAATTTCAGTCGGGCGTGGAAACGCTGGTATGGATCGACGCCGCGCCAGGCGCAGCGCGCGTGACGCGGGATCTTCGTGATGATGCGCCGGATCCCGGGCTACGATTCTCGTAGCCCGGGTGGAGCGCAGTGGAACCCGGGATCTTCATGCACCCGGATTCCGCAACCGACCGCGGATCAGCGGCCGAGGTTGCTGCCGAGTATCCAGCCGCCGACCGCGCCGGCGGCGGTCGCGGCGGCCCGGCCGCTGCCGTGACCGACCTGCGAGCCGAGGAAGCCGCCCGCGGCGCCGAGCATCGCGGCCGAGAGCACGCGATTGCCGCTCGAGTAGCCGCCACCATAGCCGCCACCGTAGCCGTAGGACGGCGCCGGCGCGTAAGGCTGGGGCGCCTCGTAGACCACCGGCTGCTCGATCACGCGCTCGACGACGACCGGCGGCGCCT
>JBFWSI010000309.1:0-5305 GCA_050248455.1 Gammaproteobacteria bacterium
CCTGCGTCACCGCGTGCCCGACCGGCGCCTCGTTCAAGCGCGCGGCGGACGGCATCGTGCTCGTCGATGCCGACAAGTGCATCGGCTGCAAGCTGTGCTCCTGGGCCTGTCCCTACGGCGCGCGCGAATACGACGCGGACGCCGGCGTGATGAAGAAATGCACGCTGTGCGTCGATCGCATCTACAACGGCAACCTGCCGGAGGCCGCGCGCGTGCCGGCCTGCGTCGCCGCCTGTCCGACCGGCGCGCGCAGCTTCGGCGATCTGGGCGATCCCGACAGCGGCGTGTCGCAACTCGTGCGCGAACGCGGCGGCTACGATCTGATGCCCGAGCAGGGCTGCGCGCCGGTGAACAAATACCTGCCGCCGCGCCGCGCGCCCGAGCTCGCGGCGACCGCGCTGCCGCGCGAGGCCGGCCGCTTCGAAACCGCGCTGCTGCGCTGGATCGATCGCATCCTGACGTGAACCCGGCCTATTCGATCGTCTTCTTCACGACCGCGGCCGGCGCCGGCTATGGCCTCGTCGCGATCCTCGCGCTGTACGCCGCGAGCGGCGACGCGGCGAGCCGCGGCGCCTTGGCCCTCGCGGCGCTGGCGCTGGCCGCGGTGCTCGTCAGCGCCGGCCTGCTGTCCTCGACCTTCCACCTCGGTCATCCGGAACGCGCCTGGCGCGCGCTGACGCAGTGGCGCAGCTCCTGGCTGTCGCGCGAAGGCGTGCTCGCCCTCGCCTGCTTCCTGCCCGCGCTCGCCTGGGCCTGGCAGCTGTGGCGCGGCGCGGACGTCGCGCCGATGCTGCCGCTCGCGAGCGCCGCGCTCGCGCTGGCGACCGTTTATGCGACCTCGATGATCTATGCGTCGCTGAAGACGGTAGACGCCTGGCATCGCGGCGACGTGCCGTTGAATTACCTCCTGCTCGCACTCGCGAGCGGCGCGGTGCTGTGGCTCGCACTGCGGCAGTGGAGCGGCGTCGCCGATGCGCGCGACGCGGTGCTCACCGGCTTCCTCGTCATCTGCGCGGGGCTCGCCAAGTGGCGCTACTGGACGGCCATCGATCGCCAGGCCCCGACCTCGACGCTCGCGAGCGCGACGGGCCTGGGCGCGCTGGGCGCCGTGTCCTCACTGGCCTGGCCGCACACCGAGGCGAACTACCTGCTGAAGGAGATGGGCTACGTCGTCGCGCGCCGCCACGCGCGCAAGCTGCGACGGATCGCCGCCGTCTGCGCCTTCGTGCTGCCCGCGCTCGTTGCGTTCGCCAGCGTCGCGTTCAGCGATGCCGCCGGCTCACTGCTGCTCGGGCTCGCCGTCGCCGCGCTGACGCTGGGGCTGCTCGTCGAGCGCTGGCTGTTCTTCGCCGAGGCGAAGCACGCGGTGGCGATTTTCTACGGCAGGTAGTCTCCCTGCCGTGCGCGGGCTCAGAACTGGTAGATCAGGCTGAACACCGTCTCGTGGCGGCTGTTGCCGCTGGAATGTCCCCACAGATCGCCGAGCTGCCACGGTCCGATCGAATCGCCGTTCACGCGCCAGAACAGGTTCTGCTGCAGGCGCAACTGGATGTGCTTGGACAGCAGATAGTCGAAGCCGATCTGGTTGTAGGCACCGGTCGAGCGCGGATCGTAGGCGAGCACGAAGCGGGGCTGCAGCAGGCCCGCTGCGCCGTAGCTGGTGGACGCCGAGAAGGTCATCACGAACTCGTTCTGATCGATGCGATCGGTGTTGGTGCTGACGAAACGGCCGGGCAGCACCTGCCCGTTCAGGACCGCTTGCTCGACGGCCGGGATGCCGCGATAGGACTCGTTCCAGTCGAGATAGTGGCGCCAGAAGATCTGCGTCGACAGGAAGAAGGTGCGCTGATCGTTGAGCCAGCGCAGCCAGGTCGGACGGTCGACGGCGAGCATCAGCACCGTGCGTCGTGCTTCGTCGAACTGATCGGCGTCGGGATCGGCGAAGCGCGGTGCCGCCGCGTCGATGGCGACGGGCACACCGGTCGTGAACACCGTTTCCATGCGGAATACCGCCTGCGTGTACTTCTCTTCCGAGTAGTTCGCGGTGAAGCCGACGAGGTGCGTGCGCGGGTTCTCGGTCACGTACTCGGCGCGGAAGCGGTTGCCGACGATACCCGAACGGGCCGCCTGGAAGCGCGCGCGGGTGTCCGCCGAATAGCCGTAGAAATAGTTCAGGCTGAACTCGACGTCACCCCAGATGGCCTTGAACCGCATCCCCGCCTGGCCGTTCGCGAAGCGTCGCGACGGGCTGCCGTCGTGCACGCGCAGGTCGAGCTCCAGCGCCTGGCCGTCGACGATGACCGTATTCGCGCTTTCGCGCAGACCCGCGCCGTGCAGCGCCCACGGCCGCCTGGGATCGGTCGATATGCGGTTGTGCTGCACGTCCCACGGGATGTAGACCGCTTCGACGAAGGACTCGTCGAAGGGCCCGAGCTTGCCGATGTCGTAGACCCCGCGCGCCATCCACAACGGAATGCGGATGTCTTCCCAGGACTCCCAGCTCCAGTGCCAGCTCAGGTCCAGCGGATTGATGACGTCGAGGGCGCGGAAATTGTCGGTTTCGCCCCATACGACCTGCTGGCGACCGAGCCTCAGCGTGAACGGCGGCAGCAGGAAGTCGATGAAGGCTTCGCGCAGCTTCAGCTCGGCTTCGCCGGGGTGGTGCCGGTCGTGCTCGTAGGCATCGCTGAAGGAGTCGCGGATGTCGTAGACCGAATCGTAGACGCCGCGGCCGACGATGGTCAGCGTCGCCTCCTCGAGGCGGCCCGTGTGGAAGCGCCCGAAGGCCGTGCTGTCCTTGAGGAAGTAGTACTTGCCCTCGAGCTGCGCCGTGTTCCGCTGCATCACGAGCTCGGCGGACTCGAAGCGCGGCTCGCGCACGGCATTCTGCAGGTTGACGAAACCTTCGATTTCGATCTCGTCGGTCAGCGTGACGATCGCGCCGGCGGCAGGCGCGACGAGCAATCCGGCCAGCAGGCTGCCGGCGAACGGGCGGCAGGCCCTCGATGAGCGCATGAGTTCGGTCCCCCGGTGGGCCGCGCCGCGTATCGGCGGGCGTCGGCCGTCGTCGTTGTCGTTGTCTTTACAGTCGTCGCGCCGGACAGGCTGTCCCTGCCTGCCGGTCCTCGCGCCGGCGACGCGGGCTTCAGCGCCGCCCGCTGATCATGTTGCGCAGTGAATAGAACTGCTGCGCGCGCGCCTCCGAGAACACGCGCTTCTTGACGAAGCAGTGCGTGATCGTCGCGTGCGGCTTCTTGGCGTTGATGTCGTTCTCGCCGAGATGCAGGAATACGTGGTGGCCGAGATTCTTGGTGAAGTCCTGGTTCAGGTACGGCGCCTGCTGCGGCTGCTCGTCGCGATAGCTTTCGGAGTATTTCATGAAGTGCTGCGCCATGCGCAGGAGCTGGCCGTCCTTGCGATCGAAGGCGATCATCCACAGCGTCCAGTACGAGTCCGGATCGAGGAAGAGGATGCGGTGCGCGTAAGGATGATCCTTCGACTTCGGCTCGATCATCACTACGTGGGCGTCACGCACTTCCCAGCGCGCCTCGTTCGGCACCCACAGGTGCGGCCCGCCCATCTCGGGATTGTCCCTGACGTTGACCGTCGCGAGCACCTTGCGACGGCCCAGATAGGTCCAGTCGTTCTCATAGACCTTGCCGTTGAAGCCGTTGAGATCCTCGCGAATCATGTCCATGCCCATCAGCTCGCTGGTGCGCTCCGAGGCCAGGGTGCGCCGCGGCTTGCGCTGGGCCGGCATGTAGAGCCAACCGCTGTCCTCGCGCTCGTGATCGACGTAGACGATCTGCATGTCCTTGGCGCCGGCCATGTCGCGCGGCGAGCGGAATTCCATGATCCGCTTCGACTTGACCTCTTCGTAGCCCGGCACCAGGCAACGGTCGCCGAGCGCGTAGGTCGCATTGGTGGACATGTACTCGAGCTCGCGATCGAGCTTGCCGTTCTCGCTGCGCAGCCACGTCACCATCGGCATGTCGAAGTCGTGTTCGCCCGGCCGCCACAGCATGTTCCAGATGAGCTTCATCGCTGCCTGCGTATCGTCCGGCGCGATCTGCGGAAACGGCGTGCCGCCGCCCTTGAACCCGCGCAGGATGCCGCGCTCGTCGAGCAGGTGATCGCCGCTGCCGTCCGTCTTCCACTCGGGCGGCGCCGGATAGTGCACGGTCGGCGTCACCTCCATCGCCATGTCGTCGAAGAAGTAGTAATCCCACACGGTGCGCGGAATGTAGGGCTCGAGCGCCGCACGATCGGCCAGGGTATAGGTCTTGCCGCTCGGCAAGCCCGCATCTTCCGGCGCCTGCGCGATCCACTCGCGCAATGCGGTGTAGGAGCGATCGCCGGCGTGTTCGGCGGCAAGTGCGGCATGCGTCGCGCCGAGCAGCGCGACCAGGGCCGCGGTGCGCAGCGCGCGGGCGCCGGCGGGTCGGGAAGCGTGCATGTGGGCTGACTCCTGTGGTTGGGGCGCGGGCGGGCGCAGCGGCCTCATCCTTGCGCCTCGACGAAACGGCGGATGCTGCGCACGCGCGTCGCGAGCCCGTTCGCATCCAGGGGCGGCATGAACGCGCCGACGACGCGCAGATCCGGCGCCACCAGGAAGATCGACGCCGAATGTTCGTACCAGTACTCGCCGGCGACCTCGCCCGTGATCTTCGTGAAGTCGGCGCCGAGCTGGCGCGTGAGCAGGTGCAGTTCCTCCATCGGCGCCGTCGCCGCGCGGAAACCCGCATCGAAGTGCCGTACATAGCGTGCAAGCGCCGCCGGCCCGTCGCGCCGGGCGTCGACGGAGACGAACAGCACGCCCAGATCGCGGGCGGCTTCGTCGTCACCGAGCACATCGCGCGCGCGGTCTATCAGCGCCAGCGTCGCCGGGCAGACGTCGGGACAATGCGTGTAGCCGAAGAACAGCAGCGTCCATTGCCCGCGCAGCTCGCGCGCGGTCAGTGCCTGCCCGTCCTGATCGATCAGCCGGAACGCGCTCAACTGCGGCGGCTGCGGCCACCACATCCCGGTGAGCTGGGAGGTGCGCGGAGCGTGGCTTTCGCTCGCCCCGATCCGCAGCGTGAGGACGGCGACGAAGCAGGCGCCGAGCGCCAGGACGAGCAGCGTCGCGCCGGGGATCCGGCATCGCGACGACACGTGCGGCTCAGCGCGCGCAACGCTCATCGAAACGCAAACCTGTTCATCATCGAGAGCAAGACTTCCCAAATATTGGTACACGAGGCGTCCCGCATACCGGATAATCGCGACGATACCAGAGCGTACCGACGTGTAGCGAGCCCGCATTTGA
>JBFWSI010000310.1:0-5269 GCA_050248455.1 Gammaproteobacteria bacterium
GAGCGTTGCGCCGACCAGGGCGGTCGCTTCGGCGACCGACAGCGTGGCCGGCACGGGCTGCGACGCGCCCTGCCAGGCGGCGGCATAGAGATGATTGAGATCGACGACGAATACGCGGCAGTGGGCGACCAGCGCGTCTTCGGCGCGCCAATCGCGCGCGAGCCGCGTCAACACATCGAGCATCACGCGGATCGTGATACCGAGGCCGCGATACATCAGGCTGTATTCCTTGGCGAGGCTGCGCGCCATGCCGTCGCCGTGCTCGACCAGCGCCGCGGCCCGCTCGAGATCGCCCTTGCGCAGCGCTGCACGCAGCGTGTCGCTGAGTCGCCGGCCCCATTGTTCCATCGCCACTGTCGTCATCGTGCTCGCCCTCGCGTTCAGTAGGACTCCGGATGCTCTGCCAGGTTCGACCAGAACTGCTCGTAGGGCCGGCTGCACAGCTCGACGATCGTGCCCCAGGGATCCTGGCAGTAGACCGCCTTGTATTCCTTGTTCTTCCACAGCTTCCAGACCTTGCTCAGGACCTTGCCGCCGTGGGCGCCGATGCGCTCGGCCGTGGCTTCGATGTCGACCGCCGTCAGACAGAAATGGAAGATGCCGCCGCGCCAGTACTCGAAGGTGTCCGCCGGCACCTCGGTCTTCGGCTCGACGAACTGGAACAGCTCGATGCCGACGCCATCGGCGGTCGACAGGTGGGCCATCTTCACCGCCTGGAAGCGGCTGCCGAAGATGTCCTTGACCACCTTGCCGAAGTGGCTGCCGTCGTTCCTGGCGTCGACCGGCGGCACCAGCAGGTAGCAGCCGAGCACCTCGACGTACCAGCGCACCGCGGCCTCGATGTCGGGAACGCTGATCCCGATGTGATTCATGCGCATCGGTTGCACCATGACCCTTCCTCCGCTGGGGTTTTCGCCGGACTGTAACGCTGCCGTACGGCACTTGTCGAATCGGCCGCCGCTGCCCCCGGACACGGCGGCCGTCACGCGCGTCCCCGCTCTATACTTGCTGGGGAAGGACGGTAACGCACGATGGACACGAACAAGCTCGACAAGGTGGTGGCCGAAGCGCGGCGACAGCGCGAGCTGCGCGAGCAGGACTACCGCGAGAAAGCGCTGAAGCTCTACCCCTGGGTCTGCGGCCGCTGCGGGCGCGAGTTCACGCGTGCGAACCTGCGCGAGCTGACGGTGCACCATCGTAACCACGATCACGACTACAACCCGGAGGATGGCAGCAACTGGGAGCTGCTGTGCCTGTACTGCCACGACAACGAGCACCAGCGCCTCGTCGACGCGGCGCGCGGCGCGGGATCGGCCCCCGGCGGCGGCTCGAACAGCGGACGCGCGACGGGCAAGGCCTTCGCGGGACTCGCAGATCTGCTGAAGAAGCCCTGAACGAGTCCATCCCGGGCTTGTTCAGGGACGGCCCTTCAAGCCGTGTCGACGACGTAGCCCGCCCGCGGGAAATGCACGTGCACGCGGCCGGCACGCGGATCCTCGCGGGCGAGGACGAGCCGCGTCGGGCTCCAGCCGACGAGCTCGCCGACCACGGCGGCCGAGGTGCCTTCCTCGGGCGCGATCGCGACGCGCCGTCCGCAGGACCACGGAAAAGGCCCTGCGCAGCCGACCGGCAGCGGCACGGCCTCGCGCGCGATCGCGAGCGCCGCGTCGGCGTCGAGTCCCTGCCGCGTGCCGTGGCCCAGCGCCGCGACGCGCGCGAACCACTGCAGCAGCGCAGCCGACGGCGCCAGGCTCCCGAGCAGGCGCTGCGGCAGCTGCTCGAGGAACCACAGCGCGTGGTAGACCGCGAGATCGGCGAGGCCCGGCGCGTCGCCGAGCAGGAAATCGCGGCGGCTCTCGAGCAGCTGCTCGACGTACAGCAGCTGCGGCGCGATCCGGCCGCGGGCGCGTTCACCGGCCGCCCGCACGCGGGCCGGCGTCGGCGGCGGGCGGCCGCGCATCGCGGCGCGATCGGCATGGAAGGCGTCGGGCAAGGCCCCGGCGTTCGCGCCGGTGACGTACAGCGCGCAGGGCCAGAACAGCTGCGTCTCCGCCCAGCGTTCGACGATGCGATGCAGGCCGATCGCGGCGGCCGGAAACAGCGTCGGCGTCGGCCAGCGGCGCTCCAGCTCCTCCGCGATCAGCGCCGTGTCGCAGTAGACGTCCGCGCCGATCTGCAGGCTCGGCGTGCGGCGATAACCGCCGGTCAGCGCGAGGTAGTCGGGTTTCGGCAGCCGATCCGGGATCTGCACCGAGCACCAGGCGAGGTGCTTCAGGCCGAAGGCGAGACGGATCTTCTCCGAGAACGGCGACAGCGCGTAGTGGTGCAGGATGGGCGTCGGCATCGCGGGGGCGATCATAGCGCCCGCGGCCGCCGTGCTTGCGGCACAATGCGCGTGTGGACGGCTGGCATCTCTACGTGCTGCGCACGCGGCACGGCGCGCTCTACACCGGCATCACGACCGATGTCGCGCGGCGCTGCGCACAGCACGCCGCGGGGCGCGGCGCAAAGGCGCTGCGCGCACGGGGCCCGCTGACGCTGGTGCACGCGATCGCGCTCGGCACGCGCGGCGACGCGCTGCGCGCGGAGCACGCGCTGAAGCGACTGTCGAAGCCGGCCAAGGAAGCGCTGCTCGCGCGCCGCCCCGATGCGCCCGATCTCCGGCATGCGCTGGGCCTGATGAACGCCGCGTCCGCGGCAATCGATTCCGCCGCAAACCGCGGAGTGCGCGGCGCGCGCCGGCAGCGCACAGTGTCCGCCACACCTACTCTCGACCGAGGTCCGACCATGCTCGCAAGTGCTCGTCACTCGTCCGTCCGCACCGCCGAACTGGATACCGAAGCCTGCTGGCAAGCCGTACGCACGCGCGATCGCGCGGCCGACGGCCGCTTCGTCTACGCCGTGCGCAGCACCGGGGTCTACTGCAAGCCGTCCTGTCCGTCGCGCCCGGCGCGGCCGGAGAACGTCAGCTTCCACGCCGATCCGGCCGCCGCGCGCGCCGCGGGCTATCGCGCCTGCAAGCGCTGCAAGCCGGATGCGCTCACCGCGGATGCCACCCATCCCGGCATCATCGCCGCGTGCCGCGCGATCGAAGCGGCCGAGGAGCTGCCGGATCTGGCGACGCTCGCGGCGCTCGCCGGACTCTCGCGTTTCCACTTCCATCGCCAGTTCAAGGCGGTGACGGGCGTGACGCCGAAAGCCTATGCCGCGGCTTGGCGCAGCCGCCGCGTGCGTGAGGCGCTCAGCGCCGGTACGCCGGTGACCGATGCGATCTACGCGGCGGGCTACAACTCGAATGCGCGCTTCTATCACGATGCGCCGGCGATCCTCGGCATGACGCCCAGCGTCTATCGTGCCGGCGGCAGCCAGGAAGAGATCCGCTTCGCCATCGGCGAATGTTCGCTCGGCGCGATACTCGTCGCGGCGACCGCGCGAGGCCTGTGCGCGATCCTGCTCGGCGACGATGCCGACGCGCTCGCGCGCGATCTGCAGGATCGCTTCCCGCACGCGACGCTGCGCGGCGACGACGAAGACTTCGCGCGCACCGTCGCGCTCGTCGTCGGCTTCGTCGAAGCCCCGGGTGTCGGGCTCGATCTGCCGCTCGACATCCGCGGCACGGCCTTCCAGCAGCGCGTGTGGCAGGCGCTACGCGCGATTCCGCCCGGCACGACGGCGAGCTATGCCGACATCGCCGCGCGCATCGGACGGCCCAAGGCCGTGCGCGCCGTCGCCCAGGCCTGCGGCGCGAACGCGCTCGCCGTCGCGATCCCCTGCCATCGCGTCGTGCGCAGCGACGGCGCCTTGTCCGGCTATCGCTGGGGCGTGCAGCGCAAGCGCGTGCTGCTCGAACGCGAGGGCCTGCGGTGACGACAGATCTGTTCGCGCCCACCGAGGAAAGCGCGGCCGCCGCGAGCGGCGACCGCGTCGATGGCGAAGCCTGGACGCGCATCGCGGCGGAGCTCGATGCGCGCGGCTGCGCCGTCGTGCCCGGCCTGCTGTCGCGCGCGGAATGCCGCGCGCACGCGGCGCTGTATGCCGACTCCGCGCTCTTCCGCAGCCGCGTCGTGATGGCACGGCACGGCTATGGCAGCGGTGAATACCGCTATTTCGCTTATCCGCTGCCGCCGCTGATCGCCGAGCTGCGCGAGCGCCTCTATCCGCCGCTCGCCCGCATCGCGAACCGCTGGCAGGCGGCGATGAAGATCGAGACGCGTTTCCCGGCCGCGCATGCGGACTTCCTCGCCCGCTGCCACGCGGCGGATCAACGCCGCCCGACGCCGCTGCTGTTGCAGTACGGAGCCGGCGACTACAACTGCCTGCACCAGGATCTCTACGGCGAGCACGTCTTTCCGCTGCAGCTCGCGATCCTGCTGTCGCAACCGGGCGAAGACTTCGACGGCGGCGAGCTCGTGCTGACCGAGCAGCGGCCGCGCATGCAGTCGCGCGTCGAAGTCGTACCGCTCGCGCAGGGCGACGCCGCAATCTTCGCCGTGCATCAGCGTCCCGTCGAAGGCAGCCGCGGCAGCTATCGCGTCAACATGCGCCACGGCGTGAGCCGGCTGACGCGCGGCCGACGGCATACGCTCGGCATCATCTTCCACGACGCAGCGTGAGGCGTCGGCGGCGGGGCATTTCGTAGCCCGGGTGAAGCGCGCAGCGCGCAACCCGGAATCGGGCGTATCGGCGCATCGAAGATCCCGGGTTCCGCTACGCTGCACCCGGGCTACGAGAGGCCGATCCCTCCGTTTCTCATTCCCAGCGCACGCGGTAATCGTCGACGAGGAAGGCCGTGCAATTCGCGCCGTCGAGGAAGCGCGGGGCGTCGTCGCCGAAGATCTGCTGGATCCTGGGATCCGTCCAATAGCGCATGAAGGCGGCGAGATCGGCGAAGCACAGCTCGGCCACGCCGTCATAGGCGGGCTCGCCGTCCGCGTAGGTCGACGGCAGCACGTGGCACTGCACGTAGCGCAGCACGCCCATGTCGCGTGGAATCTGCGGCGCGTGTTCGTTCAGCCAGTAGTCCTGGAACTGCGCGACCGACAGATCGGGACGGCGCGACAGCAGGAACACGGCTTTCACCCACTGCGTGTCGCGCGCGACCGGCGGCCCGGCGATGACGACCTGCTCTTCGGTCGCGAGAAAGGCGAGCTTGCTCATGTCGATGAAGTTCGGCTCGTCCGCCATCGCGCCCTGCACATAGTCCGGGTTCCGCGGCAGGCCGAGCAGCTCGTCCAGCGTATCGAACCAGATCTCGGCGACGCCGTCGTAG
>JBFWSI010000311.1:0-5268 GCA_050248455.1 Gammaproteobacteria bacterium
CGGCCGTCCTGTCCGGCCGGCGCCAGTAGCCGTCGAACACGCTGGGGCCGCGCACCTGCACGTGGCCGATCGCCTCGTCCGTCACGAGGCGGTCGGCGTCGTCGACGATGCGCAGCTCGGTGCCTGCGATCGGCAGGCCCACCGCGCCGGGTTTGCGCGCACCTAGCAGCGGATTGCTGGTGATGACGCTGGTCTCCGTCATGCCGTAGCGCTCGAGGAGGCGGTGCCCCGTCTTCGCCTCGAAGGCATGGAAGCTGTCGGGCAGCAGCGGCGCCGAGCCGCAGGTGAAGATGCGCACGTGGCGGCAGAGCGCGGCGTCGAAGCGCGGATCGGCGAGCAGCCGCGTGTAATAGGTCGGCACCCCCATCATCGCCGTCGCGCGCGGCAGCGCGTCGAGCACGGCCTCGACGCCGAACTTCGGCAGGAACAGCATCCGCGATCCGGACAGCAGCACGCAGCCCAGCGCGATGAAGAGTCCGTGGACATGGAACATCGGCAGCGCGTGCAGCAGCACGTCCTCGTGCGTGAAGCCCCAGGCCGCGCACAGCGCGCGGGCATTGACCGCGAGATTGCGATGCGTGAGGCCGATACCCTTCGGCTTGCCCGTAGTGCCCGACGAGTACAGCAGGGCTGCGAGCGAATGCTCGCCTGCCGCGGCGATCGCGTAGTCCGCCGTGCTCGCGCGGCTCGCGTCCCACAGGCTGCCGCGCCCCTGCGCATCCAGCGTGTAGTGGCGCTGCGCGCCGGCGCGGGCGGCGAGCGCGAAGACCTCGGCGGCCCGCGCGGGATCGACGACGACCGCGGCAGGTGCGGCGTCGACGAGGAAGAACTCGAGCTCGGCCGCGGTATAGGCCGGGTTCAGCGGATGGAAGACGAGGCCCGCGCGCAGGCAGGCCAGGTACAGCAGCAGCGCGGCGACGCTCTTCTCGACCTGCACGCTGACGCGATCGCCGGGCGCGAGCCCGGTCTCGTGCAGGAAGCGCGCGAGGCGCGCGCTCTCGGCCTCGAGCTCGCCGTAGTGCCAGCGCCCGCCGTCCGGGGTTTCGAGCACGCAGGCGTCCGCCGCGGGGAAGGCCGCGGCGAAACAGGCGTAGAGGTTCCCGCTCGCCGCGGCGCTCACAGCGAGCGCGAGATCAGTTCCTTCATGATCTCGTTGCTGCCGCCGTAGATCGACGCGACGCGCTGATCGGTGAAGTAGTGCGCGATCGGATAGTCCATCATGTAGCCGTAGCCGCCGTGCAGCTGCAGGCAGCGGTGCGCGACCTCGAAGGCCTTGTCGCTGCACCAGTACTTCGCCATCGACGCCGTCTCGGCGTCGAGCCTGCCGTCGATCAGCGACTGGATGCAGTGATCGATGAACACGCGCGCGATGCGCGCCTCGGTCTTGCATTCGACCAGCGTGAACTTGGTGTTCTGGAAGTCGATGAGCTTCTGGCCGAAGGCTTCGCGCTGCTTCACGTAGTCGGTGGTGACACGCACCGCGTTCTCGAGCGTCGCGACGCTGGACAGCGCGATCATCAGGCGCTCGCGGCCGAGCTGGTTCATCAGCTGGTAGAAGCCCTGGCCTTCCTGCGTGCCGAGCAGGTTGTCGACCGGCACGCGCACTTCGTCGAAGAAGAGCTCGCAGGTGTCCTGCGCCTTCTGGCCGACTTTCTTCAGCGGCTTGCCGCGGCGGAAGCCTTCGACGCCCTCGGTCTCGACGCAGACCAGCGAAATGCCGCGCGCGCGCTCCTTCGGATCGGTCTTGCACACGACGACGACGAGGTTTGCGTTGTAGCCGTTGGTGATGAAGGTCTTGGCGCCGTTCAGCACGTAGTGATCGCCGTCGCGGACCGCGCGGGTCTTGACCGCCTGCAGATCGGAGCCAGAGCCGGGCTCGGTCATCGCGATCGAGGTGATGATCTCGCCCGTCGCCATCTTCGGCAGCCAGCGCTGCTTCTGCGCCTCGGTGCCGTAGACCAGCATGTAGTGCGCGACGATGCTCTGGATCGGCGCGCCGAAGCCCGAGAAGCAGGCGCGCGCGAGCTCCTCGAAGACGATCGCGTCGAAACCGAAATCGACGCCGCCGCCGCCGTACTCGGCCGGGACGTCCGTGCACAGCAGGCCCACTTCGCCGGCCCGGCGCCAGTAGGCGGGATCCATGTGCCCCTGCTCGATCCAGCGCTCACGGTTCGGCAGCAGTTCCGACTCGACGAAGCGCCGCACGTTCTCGCGGAAGAGATCGTGTTCGGGGGTGAGCCAGGGCGAACGATAGGGCTGCATGGCGGACTCCGAAGGATGACAGAAAGGCGGGACGAGGCTCAGACCGCGTGCAGGCCGAAGACCGACACGCTGGCGACGTTGCGGAACGGATGGCCGCCGAGGTTGTGCGTGAGGCCCAGCGTCGGGTTCGACACCTGGCGCTCGCCGGCACGGCCCAGCAGCTGCAGGTACATCTCGTAGGCCATGCGCAGGCCGCTCGCGCCGATCGGATGCCCGAAGCACTTGAGGCCGCCGTCGACCTGGCAGGGCACGGCGCCGTCGCGATCGAAGACGCCGTCGAGCACGTCCTTGATCGCGCCGCCCTCGGGCGAGATGCCGAGGTCTTCCATGACGACGAGCTCGGTGACGGAGAAGCAGTCGTGCACCTCCATCATGCTGATCTCGCGCCGCGGATCGCTGATCCCGGCCTCGGCGTAGGCGCGCTTCGCCGCCGCGCGCGTGGTCAGCAGATACGAGCCGTCCCAGGCGGTGTTCGACATCTCGAGGCCGTTGCTCGGCGCGAGCTGCATCGCCTTCACGGTGACGACGTCCCTGTAGCCCATCTCATGCGCCTTCTCGACGCTGGTGACGATCGCGCAGGCCGCGCCGTCGCTGACGCCGCAGCAGTCGAGCAGGCCGAGCGGATAGGCGACGGTGGCAGCCTTCAGCGCTTCTTCCTCGGTGATGGTCTTGCGCAGGTGCGCCTTGGGGTTCAGCACGCCGTTGGCGTGGCTCTTGACCGAGATGTGCGCCATCGCGCGCTTCAGATCCTGCATCGGCAGCTTGTGCCGGGCCGCGTAGGCGCTCGCGAGCTGCGCGAAGGCCCCGGGCGCGGTCGCGTTCGGCAGCCACAGATCGTCGAAAGTGCCCTTGGTGCGCTCGGGCAGGCCGGCGTAGCCCGTGTCCTTCAGCTTCTCGACGCCCATCGCGAGCGCGATGTCGCAGGCGCCGGCGGCGACCGCGTAGACCGCACCGCGCAGCGCCTCGGTGCCCGTCGCGCACATGTTCTCGACGCGCGTGACGGGAATGTTCGGCAGGCGCAAGGTCATCGCCAGCGGCAGCGCCGACTTGCCGGCGCTCTGCTCCTGGTAGAACAGGCCCAGCCACGCCATCTCGATGTCCGAGACGGCAATCTTCGCGTCGGCGAGGGCTTCCTTGAACGCTTCGAGAATCAGCTCTTCAGGACCGCAATCCCAGCGCTCGCCGAAACGCGAGCAGCCCATGCCGATGATCGCGACCTTGTCCTTGATACCTTTGGCCATGTGTACAGCTCTCCGCGAATCAGGCGAGGACGGGGGCGGGTTTCCAGAAATATCGTCGAAAGTGTCGACGAGTGTCAAAGTCCTTGATCCGAAAGACCAGACGCACCTCGCCGCCGACACCGACCGCGCCCGGCGCGAAGTCCGTGAACTCGAGCATCAGGTTGGCGCCGTCGGCGAACTCGACGTTGCCGTAGATGTAGGGCGGCAGCGGCGTGTACGCGAGCCAGTCCTCGGTATAGGACTTCACGCGCCCCTTCATCTCGGCGAGGCTCTCGGGTGTCTGCGTGTCGATCGCGGCGCATTTCACGCATACCTGGCTGCGCGGGAACTGCAGGGTGTTGCAGGCGCTGCAGCGGCCGCCGAGCATGCCCGAGACATCCTTGCGCCGGCGATAGAAGGCCGACATCGAAGTGCGGTTGTCGCGCTCCGAGCGCAGCCCGAAGTCGATGTCGATGCGATTGCGCAGCGACAGGAACATCGTGTAGTTCGCGAACGGCCGTTTCTGGGCGAGGTAGCGCGACGGCCCGCGCGTGCCCTGCCGCTCGGCGAGCGCCGGCAGCGTCTCGATCACGACGGCATCGGCGCCCTGGCCGAAGCCGGCCACCAGGATCTTCTCGCCCGGCACCGCGGACTCGAGCGCCGCAGCGAGCATCAGCAGCGGATGCGCGACGCCGCAGTCCCCGACCTCGGCGATCAGCGGGTCGACGAGGCGGTCGTCGGCGACCTTCAGGATCTTCGCGAGGCCCTTCGCGACGCTCGCCGAGGCCGGGATCACGAAGCGGTGCACCTCGCCGAGCTCGAGCCCGGCCTGCTGCGCGGCCGCGCGCACTGCCGCCGGCACCAGCTTGTTGTAGCCCTCCTCGCGGATCCAGCGCTCCTCCAGCGCGTAGTCGTAGTCGCTGTCCGCCGCGCGGTACTGGTCGACCATGTCCTCGTGCACCGCGGCCGCGCCGCGCACGACCGCGATCGGATTGCCCTCACCGAAGAGCAGCGCCGCGGCGCCGTGCCCGTAGTTCATCTCCTGCACGCTGCCCGGCCGCGTCTCGCGGCAGTCGGCGGCGATCAGCAGCGTCGACTCGTTGCCGCCGCGGCCGAGGCGCGCGAGTGCGCTGGTCGCGCCGCGCCGGCTGCCGGCGAGGTCCTCGGTCGCGACCGCGCCCGGCAGGCACAGCGCGTCGGCGACGATGCCGCTGTTGCTGCGATCGGCGAAGGGCAAGGTCGTCGACGCCAGCTGCACGCGCGCCGCGGTCCGCGGCAGACCGCGCAGGCAGTCGCGCCCGGCCTCGACCGCCAGGGTCACCGCGTCCTCGTCCCAGTTGGCGACCGCGCGCTCGCCGCGGGCGAGGCCCTTGACGCCGGGAACGGCCCAGGACACGGCCTCGGCGATCGCGCTGCGCGCGAGCCGCAGCGTCGGCACGTAGGCGCCGAAAGAAAGTATTCCGTATGTCATCTGCTTACTCGTGATGGGAGGGGCGTCGCCCGCGGGGGCGGTCCGATTATAGGCATGCGCCGAAGCACAAGTTGATCCCGGGCAGGGGCGACCGCGGCGAGGCCGGGGCAAGGCCGGTCTGGGCGCCACGGCCGGCGTCACGCGCACTCGAGCCGCCCGCGCGCCGCTGAAATGCGGCGTCGGCACCGCTCCCGGCCGGCAGTCCCCGGGGAGCGGCTGTCGCTCCCGCGCCGTCACACAGGCGTCATGATGCGGGCACAACCGCGTCACATACCGTTCCTACGCTGCCCCGCACCGATCGATCGGGAAAACCGG
>JBFWSI010000312.1:0-5256 GCA_050248455.1 Gammaproteobacteria bacterium
TCGACGACGCGGCAATTCGGCGGCACGGGCCTCGGCCTCGCGATCAGCCGCCAGCTCACGCGGCTGATGGGCGGCGAGATCGGCGTCGAGAGCCAGCCCGGCAAGGGCTCGATGTTCTGGTTCACCGGCGCCCTCGGCGTGGCGGAGCCGGCCGCGCTCGGCCGGGCGCGTCCGGCGACGCGTCTCCTGCTCGGCCGGCGCCTCCTCGTCGCCGAGGACAACCGCACGAGCCGCGAGGCGATCGCCACGCAGCTCAAGCTGTGGAAGGCGCAGTGCGCGGCAGTCGAGACGCCGGAAGCCGCAATCGCCGAGCTCGAGCGCGCCGCGGCGCAGGGCGAGGCCTACGAAGCGATGGTGCTCGACAAGAAGATCGCGGGCGACACGCTGCAGTTCGCCGTCCAGCTGCGCCGCAATCCGAAGATCCCGCGCCTGAAGCTCGTGATGCTGAGCACCGTCGGCGACTTCGAGGAAACGGGGCAGTGGCTGGATGCGGGCATTGCCGCCTTTCTGACCAAGCCCGTGCGCCAGGTCGAGCTCTACGACGCGCTGGTCGACGCGCTCGACATGACGCGCCCCTTGAGCCGCACGCTCGACGAGCTCGCCGATGCCGGCCTCGGCGACGAACTGCCGCGCTTCCGAGGCCGCGTGCTCGTCGCGGAGGACAACCCCGTCAACCAGGAGCTCGCGCGCACGCTGCTCGAGAACATCGGCTGTCGCGTCGACGTCGTCGACAACGGGCAGGCCGCGATCGACGCGATCGTCGACTCGCCGCTCGACAAGCTGCACGATCCCTTCGATCTGATCCTGATGGACGTGCAGATGCCGGAGGTCGACGGCTTCGAGGCCACGGCGGCGATTCGCGCGCACGAATCGCAGGTTGGCGAGAAGCGCCTGCCGATCATCGCGTTGACCGCGAGCGCCCTCGAAGGCGATCGCGAGCGCTGTCTCGCGGCGCAGATGGACGACTATCTGGCCAAGCCCTTCACGCAGAAGCAGCTCGCGCTGGTGCTCGCGCGCTGGCTGCCGCTGTCGCGCACGCCGGCGGCGGATCCGGGCGTCGCCGAGCCGCCGGCACGCCCGACGGCCCGCCTCGCGCAGGGCCACGCGGCAATCCTCGATCAGAGCGCGATCGCGCGCATCTGCGCGCTCCAGCGCGACGGCTCGCCGCCGGTGCTCCAGCGCGTGATCGGCATCTATCTCGACGCGGCGCCGAAGCTGATCGCCGAAGTGCGCAGCGCGGTCGAGAAGCGCGATGCCGTGCGGCTGCAGCGGGCCGCGCACAGCCTGAAGTCGAGCAGCGCCAATCTCGGCGCGCAGACGCTGAGCGAGCTGTGCAAGGAACTGGAGAACATGGGCCGGCTCGGCAAGCTCGAGGGCACGACCCACAAGCTCGACGTGCTCGAGTTCGAATTCGAGGCCGTGCGCAACGCGCTCGAACTGCAGCGCAATGCGGCCTGAGCCGGAGACGGCGACGCCCGGCCGCCCCTTGCAATCGTTTTCAATACCGCGCTTGCCGCCGCGCACGGCGCTCGCGAGGATGCCCGTCCCGCGTTTCTGTGGACCGCCATGGACATCGGCCTGTGCATGATCGTCAAGGACGAGGTCGACCGGATCGTCGACTGCCTCGATCCGATCGTCGACCTGCTGTCCCACGTCGTCGTCGTCGACACGGGCTCGACCGACGGCACGCCTGAGCTGCTCGCGGCGCGCTACGGCATCGAGGTGCTGCGCGGCGCGCTCGACGCCTCGAACTGCAACAGCAAGGCGCCGGCGCGCAATCTCGCCCACGCCGCGCAGGCCTCGCCTTGGATCCTCAGCCTCGATGCCGACGAGCGCATCGCGCGCGCCGATCTGGAAGCCCTGCTCGCGCTGCCCGACGACGCCGCCGTCGCCGGCTATTTCTTCCCCTGGCACACCGTGCGCGGCACGCAGGTCGTCGAGGATTACAAGCTCTGCCTGTTCCGGCGCGGCCTGCTGAGCTCGGGCTGCGCCCACGAGAACGTGCAGGTCGATCTGCGCGCGCGCGGACTCCACGCGGCGTGGATCGGCGAGCGCGTCATCGCGCATCATCCGGATCCTGCCCGCGACGCCTGGAAGCTCGAGTTCTACACCGCGCGCATGAGCTGCGCGATCGCACGCGATCCGGGCTGGTACCGCTATCACTGGTTCCTCGGCTACACGCTGTACCAGCAGGGCCACCTCGACGAGGCGAGCGGCTGGCTGCAGACCGCTGCGGCGGCGGAGTCGACGCGCTTTCCGGTCGAATGCCTGAACAGCGCGATGCTGCTCGCGGCCGTCCTCGGCGCCCGCGACGAGCGCGCGGCGGCGCTGCGGACGCTGCAGCGAGCGTGCGACTTCCATGCGCGCGTGCGCGAGGACTGCGAGGTTCGCATCAACTTCCGCATGCGACCCTGGATCGACGCCGCCCGTGCCCGTCTCGAGGCGGGCGATGACGTGCTCGTCCCCTATTCCTTTGCCTACTGAAGCGGCTGCGCCGAGCTCGTACGCCGCGGAACTGGCGGCGCAGGCTGGCTGGCGCCTGCGTCCGGCCTATGCCGGTGTCGACTGGTTCACGCGCCTCGTCGAGGCCGAGTTCGCTGCCCCGGCCGAGCAGGCGGCGCGCGCGATGCAGGCCCTGCAGCGCATGCTGAGCTGGGCCGCGGCGGCGGTGCCCTGGTACCGCACGCGGCTGCCGCGCCTGCGCAGGGATTTCACGCGCGACGACCTGCAGCGGTTGCCGATCTTGAGCCGTCTCGAGCTGCGCGATCACGGCGCCGCGCTGCGTGCAGCGAGCTTGCCGCGCGGCGAGCGGTTGGCCGGGTCGACACGCACCTCGGGCAGCACCGGCCAACCCGTCGAGGTCTGGCACACCGCGAACAGCCTCGAGCTGCAGGCGCTCCTGGGGCAACGCCAGCTGCGCTGGTTCCGCTTCGATCCGCGGGCAGCCTATGCCGCGATCAAGCTGCCGGGCGCGCTGCCGCGCGACGCCGACGGACGGCCGATCGCGGCGGGCGCGACGTTGCGCCTGCCGGCGTGGCCGACGCTCGGCGATTACTTCGAGACCGGCGAGTATCTCGGCTATGCGTCGACGACGCCGATCGACGATCAGCTCGCGTGGTTGCACGCGATCGCGCCGCGCTACCTCGTCGCGCGTGCCGCCGTGCTCGAACACCTGGCGCTGGCCGCCGAGGAGCTCGGCCCGCCCTCGCTCGACGGCATATTCGCGATCGCCGATCAGGTGACGCCCGATCTGCGGCGGCGTCTCGCGCGCAGCTTCGGCGCGCCCCCGCACCAGAACTACGGCCTGAACGAGATGGGACTCGTCGCCGTGCGCTGCGCGGCGGGCGGGCGCTATCACGTGCACGTCGAGCACTGCTGGCACGAGATCGTGGACGCCGATGGCCGAGCCTGCCGGCCGGGTGAGCAGGGACGGCTGCTGCTCAGCTGCCTCAGCAATCCGGCACTGCCGCTGCTGCGCTACGACACGGGCGATCGCGCGCAGGTCGCGGAAGGCCCTTGTCCCTGCGGACGCAGCTTGCCTGCCTTCGCCGAGCTCGTCGGCCGCGAGCTGCATCTCGCGCCGCTGCCGCCGGGCACCTATCGGCGCAAGGAAGCGCTGGCGACGATCCTCGAGGCGCTGCCGGCCGCGGCGTGGCGCGGGCTGCGTCAGTACCAGATCAGACATCACCGCGACGAGAGCTTCACCCTGCTGCTCGCAGGGCACTCGCCGCCCGCGGCCGAATTCGAACGCACGGTGCTCGCGCGGTGGCAGACGGCCTGCGCCGCTCATGCGCTGCGCATCGAATTCTGCGCGGAGATCCCGCCCGGCGCGGGCGGTAAGTTCCAGGTCTTCGTGTCCGAGTTCGTCGACGGCGCGCGCTGAGCCTGCATTCAGACGCGGAGCGGTGTGTCGATCTCGCAGAGGAAATCTTCGTACTTGCCGCTCGCGTGGCGCGGAATCGCGGCGACGGGCACGAGCTCGATGTCGAAGGGATGGCCCAGCCGTTCGCGCATCCAGGCCACGAGCGCTCGCGCCTCGTCGGCCCGCAGCGCGCGTTCGCAGACGAGCCGGACTTCGAAGCGCGTGAGCGACTTCTGCACGAACTGGTACTGACGTACCGGCGCGAGCTCGCGATAGCGGCCGTCGCCCGGCAGCGGCCAGCGCTGGCCGCCGTCCGGCAAGCGGATCATGTTGCGCACGCGGCCCGCCACGCGCGACAGCACCGGCAGGCCGCGCCCGCAGGCGCAGGGCGCGCCGAGCTCGGCGTAGTCGCCGATCGCATAGCGCAGCAGCGGCGTACGGTACTCCGCGAGCGAAGTGACGACGACGCGCCCGATCTCTCCTGCCGCACAGGGGCCACCGTCGTCCTTCAGCACTTCGACATGGGCGTTCTCGGCCTGCACGTGATAGTGCTCGTGCAGCGGGCACTGGATCGCGATCGATCCGATCTCCTGCGCGCTGTATTCGTCGACGAGCGGCACGCCGAGCTGCGCGCGGCAAAGCGCACGGAGCTCGGCGTCGACCATCTCGCCCAGCGTCTTGACGTGCACGAGGCCCGGCCACGGCGCGAGCCCGTGACCGAGCAAGGCCTTCAAGTTCGACGGATAGGTCAGGAAATACGCCGGCGCGACGCGCGCGAGCCAAGCGCACTGATCCGCGAGCGGCACGGCCAGGTCGAGCAGCGCACCGCGGCCGCGCGCTTCGAGCATCGCCGTTTCGGCGCCCCAGCCCGTCGCGTCGATGCCGGGCAGCCGCTGCGCGGCAGGCTGCTGCTTGGCGACGCGGATCGCGGCGAAATTGCGGTCGAAATCGCGCCCGTGCCACAGATGCTCGCGCAGCATCAACGCCTTGGTCAGGACACCCGTGTACGCCGTCTTCTCCACTTCGACCGGACTGCCCGTCGATCCCGACGAGCGGATCAGCTGCCAGCCGCCGTGCGCGCGCGGCGTCGCGTCGCTGCGCAGCGCGGTGCCCGCGTCCTGCAGCGTCGCGCGTTCCAGCACGGGCACGCGCGACCAATCCTCGGCATCGTGTCCGGCCAGAACCTCGCGGTAGTAGGGCACGCTGGCGCGGGCATGGCGCAGCAGCGCGGCGCGCTGTCGTGCCTGCAGCTCGGCGATTGCCGCGGCACCCAGCCATTCGCCGTGCTGGAGTTGGGCGAGCAGCGCGAAGACGACGGCCGCTTCGCCGCTCATCACCGCCGGCCACACGACGCCCGGCAGCTGGGACTTCGGCAACAGATGCGACGACATCTA
>JBFWSI010000313.1:0-5246 GCA_050248455.1 Gammaproteobacteria bacterium
CCTCGGCACGACGATGAGCGATGACGAGATCCATCAGGCCTGCTTGATGAAGGCGAACCCGGACGATTGCCGCACGCGGTTGCGCAGTGGCGAGTCGGACGACTCGATCGAGCGGTACCCGCCCTGAGCCGCGATTGCGCCGTGCCACACCTTCCCGGATTCCGCGCCGCTGTGCGGCGCTCGTTCCGGGCTACTGAAGAGATCCCGTAGCCCGCAAGGAGCGTAGCGGAATGCGGGGTTCGGCCGCGGCGATTGCGCCGTGCCCTAGGGTTTCAACACCACCTTCGTCCACCCCTCGTCCCGCGCGTCGAAGTGCGCATAGGCGTCGGGCGCATCTTCGAGCGTGAGCTCGTGCGACACGATCCACGACGGCCGCGCCTTGTCTTCGTGGATCAGGTTCATCAGGTGGCGGTTGTACTTCTTCACGGGCGCCTGGCCGGTGCCCATGAACTGACCTTTGCTCCAGAACTTGCCGAAGTCGAACTTGAGCCGGCCCTTTTTCGCGAGCGCATCGGGCCCGCCCGGATCTTCCGGCACGTAGACGCCGATGATGCCGAGGCCGCCGGTCGCTTTCACCGAGTCGACCAGATCGTTCAGCACCATCTCGGGATGCTCGTGGCCGCCGTGGTCGTGTGCCTGCCAGCCGACGCAGTCGACGCCGCGATCGGCCCCTTCACCGTGCGTGAGTTCGAGGATGCGCTCGACCGCCGGGCCCTCGCTGTCGTCGATCGTCGTCGCGCCGACCGCCTCGGCGAGCGCGAGGCGATCGGGATGGCGATCGACGATGTAGATGCCCGACGCACCCTTGACCGACGCGGACAGCGCCGCCATCAGGCCGACGGGGCCGGCGCCGTAGATGACGATCGATTCGCCCGGCTGCAGTCCCGACAGTTCCACCGCGTGATGGCCCGTGGGCCAGATGTCCGCGAGCATCACGTAGTCGTTTTCCTTCTCCTGCGCGTCTTCCGGCAGCTTGAGACAGTTGAAGTCGCCATAAGGGACGACCAGCAATTCCGCCTGACCGCCCTGGTAGGGGCCCATGTCGGCATAGCCGTAGCCGGCCCCGGCCGTGCCGGGATTCATCGTGAGACAGGCGCTCGTCAGGCCGCGTTCGCAGTTCCGGCAGTAGCCGCACGCGCAGTTGAAGGGCACGCAGACGCGATCGCCGACCGCCAGGCGCTTCACCGCGCGCCCGCACTCGACGATCTCGCCGAGATTCTCGTGCCCGACGATGCGTCCGGCCTCGAGACTGGTGCGGCCCTCGTACATGTGCAGGTCCGAGCCGCAGATATTGGTGCTGGTGATGCGGACCAGCGCGTCGGTGGGTTCTGAAATCTTCGCATCGGGCATCTGCCTGACGACAATCTTGCGCGGCCCTTCGTAGACGACTGCTCGCATGACACTGTCCTCGTCGATGAATCTGCGAGCATCATCGACGCAGGCAGGCTGCGGCGTGCGTCAGACGGCGCAGGGATCTGCGCGGGTCGTTTTACGCGCGGCGTCGCGCGTCGGCTGACTTCGGGATTTCCGCTTCCGCTACGGTGCCGGCCGCACCAGCCGCCGCCACTCCTGCGTCGAGCCGACGTTCGGATCGACGCCCGGATCGTCGGTGCCGAGCACGTTTTGTTGCGCGTCCATCCAGTAGTAGGAGTGCGTCGTCGGCAGTTCGACGGCGCGCGTGCCGTCGTAGGGATTCTGCCAGGTCTGCACGCCGCCCAGGTTGTCGCGGAACTCGGCCTGCCGGCGATCCTCGCTCGCGTTGCGCGCATCGGTGACGCCTTGCCAGTTCTGCTGCGACCACTGCCGGTACTGCTGGGCGGCCGCGGCATAGGCAGTGCTGTTCCGGAGGTTCTGCGCCATCACGCCGCGTGCCCCGAAAGCGGCGCCGTTCGTCGCCGACACCTGCTCGGCGACCTGCGGCAGCCAGCCCGCATAGCTGGGCCACTGCCGGGCCGTCGACAGCGCGGCCGTCATCGCCAGGGTCTGCGTGTCGTAGGCCGGCGCGGCGTGCACTTTCGCGACGCCCTGGCAGTAGACGCCGTTCATCACGTAGGCGACGTCGAACTCGACGGCCTGCGCGAAGCCCGGCGCGGGCTGCGCCGGGCGCGCGTTGCCGAGCTGCAGCTGCTGGAGCTGCATCGCCCCGAGCTTGTCGTACGCGAACTGGCCGGGCGGGTAGCCCGGCGGCATGCCGGCGTTGCCGACCATGATCGTCAGCGCCTGGTTGTCCGGCGCGATCAAGGTCAGCGCATACGGCCCGTCCTCGCCGACCCGCCAAGCCGGTGGCAGCGCGAACTGGAAGGCCTGGCCCTGGCCGATCGTGAGCTGAGGCGCGGCACTCGGCGTGCCTTGTACGGCTTGCACGGGATGCAGGCCCATCGCCGCGTAGTCCTGGGCAAGAACGCCCGTGCTCGACGATGCGATGAGGAAGGCAAAGAGTGCGGGCTGCGTGCTGGACGTCTTCATCGAACGCACTCCTCGTGGGCCCGAGCCGGGCGATGAGCGACTGTCGCCGCGCCGGCGCCGGAGCACAAGTCTCCTGTTCGCTTGCGCGGGGCGCGCAGTCAAAAATTCACGAAGAGCTTCCTGAAGTCCTTCTTCATGCGCCACTCGCCGGCCCAGCCCTTCGGGATGACGAAGGTATCGCCCGGGCCGAAGTGCCGGCTGGTGCCGTCGCGATCGACCGTCTCGAGCTCGCCCTCGAGCACGTAGACGAATTCGTCGAGCGGATAGGCATCCGTCTTCAGCGTACCGGCCTTCGCTTCCCAGAACGCGACGCGCCCCTGCGGAAAGCTCGTCGACGCGAAGGCCGTTGCCTCGCGCACGCGGCCGTCGAAGTCGCCGACGCGCATCTCCGGCGGATAGGCGTAGGCCGTCGTCGTCGGCGTGGTGAGCGGAATGGGCGTGATGCCGGGCGGTTCCGCCGCCGCTGCGGGCACGGTGGCGAAGACGGTGACGGCGAGGCACGCACGGCGAAGACGGGCGGCCGCAGCGAACGGCGAGCGATTGAAGGACATGAGCTTTCCTCCCGAGTCACGGACGTCGTTGTCGAGCACGACCCTCTCGCAGTCGATGGCCGCCGTCGATTACTTCGGTGGTAAAACTGCCACGGATGCGCGCGGCGGTCGAGGCATGGACGCCGTCGACGTTTCCCTATGCGGCGTGCGCGTCCGCGATGGACCGTTCGCGCATCGCATACGCGGTGCTCGACACGCGCTGCAGGCTCTCGAGCTCGACGCGCCGGCCGGCAGCGGCGACGTGGCCGTCCGGCCGCAGCAGGAAATAGGCGGGCCGCTCGATACCGAGGCGCGCGCAGGCCGCGCCGTTGACGGGCGTGTCGGGCAGGCGTTGCGTCACCCAGCTCGACGAGGCCGCGACGGCCGCCGGCGCGTCGTCGAACACGAGCAGGTTGAAACGCGTGTCGTCGAGTCGCGTCAGGCAGGACTCGGCCCGCCCCGTGCCGTCGAAATCCAGCACCAGCGGCGGAAAACGTTCGCCGAGTTGCGGCGCGGGTGCCGGCAGATGCGGCGTGGTGGCGTCGGCCAGGCGATAGCGAATGCCGATTTGCGAGAGGGCGCGGAAGAACGCGCGCTGGAGCCGCGGCACGCGCATCGCGAGCGCAGCGAGCCGTGCGAGCACGCGCGTGCGCAACAGCGCGGCGACCCAGTGATCGGCGACGACCATGCGAAAGGCCCGATCGGTTGTGTGCAACAGCCGTTCCGCGACGGGCAGCCGTTCGGCTTCGTAGGTGTCGAGCAGCGCCGGTGCGGCCCGGCCTGCGACGACGAAGGCCAGCTTCCAGGCGAGGTTGCAGGCGTCCTGCAGGCCCGTGTTCATGCCCTGTGCCCCCAGCGGGCTGTGCACATGGGCGGCGTCGCCGAGCAGAAAGCAGCGCCCGCGGCGGAAGGAAGCCGCACGCCGATGATGGATGCGATAGGTCGAGAACCAGTCGCAGGCCTCGAACGCGATCCCGACGTTCGACTCGTGATGGACGTACGGTGCGACGTCCGTGAAATCGAGCGCTGCGCGGTCGGCGAGCCCGGCCGGCAGGATGCCGATCACGCGCCAGCGTCGCTCGCCCCGCATCGGAAAGAACAGGTGGAATCCCCGCCGCCACAGGAACACGTTCATTTCTTCGGGCACCATCGGGCCCGTCGCGCGCGTATCGGCCACGAAGAACACCTGTTCGTAGGCGCCGCCGACGAACGCGATCCCCGACCGTTCACGCACGGCACTGCGCGAGCCGTCGCAGCCGGCGACATACTCGGCATCCAGCGTTTGCATCGACCCGTCGGGCAGACGCAGCGTCGCGCGCACGGCACTCGCGTCCTGTTCGAGCGCGAGCAACTCGGTCTGCCAGCGTACCTCGGCGCCGGACTCGCGCAGGCGCTGCAGGAGTATGCGTTCGGTGTCGTCCTGGCCGAGGATCAGCACGAAGGGATAGGGCGTGAGGCCCGCGCCGGCATCGCCGATCGGAATGCGCGCCATCGGCCGTCCGTTCGCCCACAGATTGCCGCCCGCATTGGCCTTGCCCGCGGCGAGCGCAGCGTCCGCGATCCCGAGCGTGGCGAACAGCTCCACGCTGCGCGCCTGCACCCCGACCGCGCGTGTCTCGCGCACGGGGCCGGTATGGCGATCGACGATGACGAATTCGATCCCATGCCGCGCCAGCCGGTTGGCGAGCATCAGGCCGGTGGGGCCGGCACCGACGATGAGTACGGAGGTTTTCAGCGGCTGTCTCCTGCTGCGCGCGGCATGCAGCCCGGAGGATAGACGCGAGGCGGGCGCGCATGCGTCAGCGGCTCGCGCTCCGGGCACGAGCCAAATAAATGGGTGCAAATGCGCTCCACTGGCCATCCGGATGTCGTCATTCCCGCGCAGGCGGGAATCCAGTGAGCCTTTCAGGCGGCACGAGCACAGGGACCGCTGCGACTGGATCTCCGCCCCCGCCTTCGCGGGGGCAGGCTCTGCGCGGGGATGAGGCTAAACGAACACGCAGTGGAGCGTATTTGCGCTCAGCTACATAGCCCGGACGAGCGCAGCGAATCCGGGATCGGCGCCGACAGGCCCGAACCTGTCAGCCACCCAACTCGACGACGGGCGTGAAGCCGCCGTAGATCATGCGCTTGCCGTCGAAGGGCATGTCGGACGGCATCTTCATGCGTTCGTCGGCCTGCAGCTTCACGGCGGCCTCGTCGCAGACGTCGCGCGACGGCCAGTCCATGAACGCGAACTCGACGCTCTCG
>JBFWSI010000314.1:0-5233 GCA_050248455.1 Gammaproteobacteria bacterium
ACGGATGCCGAGCCAGCTGAGCAGCACCGGCACCACGCCCTCTGCAGGGATGCGGGGGATCCTGAGGAGCGTGCGCGGGGCCTCGCCGGCGAGGGCGGCGTCGACGAGCTTGAACTGATCGTAGCGCGTACTGTCGGCGACCGCCGCGAGGGCCTGCTCTGCTTCGACCGTCGGCGTGTCGACGAGCAGCACGAGCTTGTCGACCTCCTGCGCGGCGGCGAGCAGATTGCCTTCGGCGCGCAGCGCCAGCACTTCGACGGCTTCGGGCGCGAGCCGGCGGCCGCGCGCCTGGGCACGGGCCGCGAGCCAGTCGCGAAAAGCCTGACCTTCGAGCAGCCGGCAGGCGACGACGGCGCCGCGGCCGTCGATCGCGCGATACCAGTCGCTCGCCTGCTCCTCGCGCCCGAGCGCGTCCGCGGTGACGAGCCAGGCGTCCTCGCCCGCCAGCGCGGTGAGCTTCTTCAGCGTGGCGACGCCCTGCTTGTCCGGCTTCTTGGCACCGAGGTGGATTTCGATGAGCCGTTTCGAGGCGAACAGCGACAGGCTGCCGGCCTCGGCCTCGATCGCGGCCCAGTCGAGGCCGACCGCGGCGTCGAAGACCAGCCGTTCGTCGACGCCGGCGGCGCGCACCGCCGCGCGTATCGCATCGACGCTTTCCATGCGCTGCAGCGGCTCCTCCCCCCAGACCAGGAAGAAGGCCGGTGGCGCGGGCCGTGCCAGCACGCTGGCGAGTCGTTCAGGTTTGACCAGCACTCGGCTTCACGCTCGCGCGGTACTTGTCGAAGTCGATGGTCTCGAGCTTGAGGACCAGCGCGCGCGCCGCGACCTTCGCCATTTCTAGGCGCAGGACCTGTTCGTTCTCGACGGTGCCGAGCAGCGAACCTTCGTCGAAAACGAAGTCTTCCGTCCAGCGATAGGCCTGCGGGGCGGAGATCAGCGTACCGTCGGCAGCGCGCACGGTCATCGTCAAGGTCAGCGTGACTTCGATCTCGCGCACCTTGCCGGTGTCGGGATCGACCGACAGCACACGGCGTTCGAACAACTCGTTGGACCATTCGACGATGGCGTGGGCTTGCGCCGGATTCTGGCTGATCCCGACGTTGATGTAACTGAGCTCCGCAACGAAATAAGCGTACAACTGGCCATAGGTCGGCGCTTTGACCATCACGCGCGTAACGTCGCCCAGCACGTTCTTGCGCGTACCGCGCAGGCGCCAGCCGCCGCAGCCGCCGAGCACCACCGTGCCGGCCGTGACGGCGAGTCCGACGAGCAGACGACGGCGCGACCGCATGTTCAGTTCGCGACGATGTTGACGAGGCGGCCGCGCACGACGACGACCTTGCGCACCGTCAGGCCCGCGACGAAGCGCGCGACGTTCGGATCGGCGAGCGCGGCGGCTTCGGCGCTCGCGTCATCGGCATCGGCGGCGATGCGGATCTCGGCGCGCTTCTTGCCATTGACCTGCACGACGAGCTCGAGCTCCTCGCGCGCGAGCGCGGCGGCGTCGGCCACGGGCCAGCATGCCGCGACCAGCGGCTCGGCATGGCCCAGCGCCTGCCACATCGCTTCCGTGCAATGCGGGACGATCGGGGCGAGCAGCAGCGTGCAAGTCTCGAGCCCTTCCTGCATCACCGTGCGATCGGCCGCGCTCGCCTGCGGCGCCTTGGCCAGCGCATTGACCAGCTCCATCACCGCGGCGATCGCGGTGTTGAACTTGTAGCGACGGCTGACGTCGTCGGTGACCTTGGCGATCGTCTCGTGGATCTTGCGGCGTAGCGCCTGCTGGGGTGTGCCGAGCGTGCCCTCGCCGCGCGGCGTGACCGGGCCGCGCGCGACGTGCTCGTGCGTCATGCGCCACAGGCTGCGCAGGAAACGGAACGCGCCCTCGACGGCCGAATCCGACCATTCGAGCGACTGCTCGGGCGGCGCCGCGAACATCGTGTACAGGCGCACGGTGTCGGCGCCGTAGCGATCGATCAGCGTCTGCGGATCGATGCCGTTGTTCTTCGACTTCGACATCTTCTCGACCGCGCCGATCTCGACCGGCAGGCCGTCGCTCTTCGCGCGCGCCGCGATCACGCGGCCCTTGTCGTCGGTGTCGACGTCGACCGTCTCCGGATTGAACCACTGCTTCTTGCCGCCGTCGCCGACGCGGAAATACGTTTCCTTGCAGACCATGCCCTGCGTCAGCAGGCGCGTGAAGGGTTCGTCCGACTGCGCAAGGCCGGCATCGCGCATCAGCTTGTGGAAGAAGCGCGCATAGAGAAGATGGAGCACCGCGTGCTCGATGCCGCCGATGTAGATGTCGACGGGCATCCAGTACAGCGCGCGCGCATCCACCATCTCGTTCGCGTCGGGACAGCAGAAGCGCGCGAAATACCACGAGGACTCGAAGAAGGTGTCGAAGGTGTCCGTCTCGCGGCGGCCGCGGCCACCGCCGGGCAGGGTCGCCTGCGTGAACGCCGGATGCTTCAACAGCGGCGAGGCCACGCCGGACCACTCGACGTCCTCGGGCAGCGTGACGGGCAGCTTCGACGCGTCTTCGGGTACCAGCCTGTCCTCGGCATCGTAGAGCATCGGGATCGGACAGCCCCAGTAACGCTGCCGCGACACCAGCCAGTCGCGCAGGCGGTACTGCACCTGGCGCTCGGCGCGACCCTCGCGTTCGAGCTTGCGCGCGATCGCGTCGAAGGCGTCCTTGAACGCGAGGCCGTCGAACTCTCCGCTGTGGCAGACGACGGCCTTCTCGACGTAGGCCGCGGCCTGGACGTCGACGGCGCTGCCGTCGGCCGGCCGCACGACCTGGCGTATCGGCAGCCCGTACTTCGACGCGAACTCGTGATCGCGCTCGTCGTGACCCGGTACCGACATCACGGCGCCGCTGCCGTAGCTCATCAGCACGAAGTTCGCGGTCCACACCGGTACGCGCTCGCCGCTCAGCGGATGCAGCACGTCGATACCGAGCGGCATGCCGAGTTTCT
The DNA here is from genome assembly GCA_050248455.1 of Gammaproteobacteria bacterium. Lineage (GTDB taxonomy): Bacteria > Pseudomonadota > Gammaproteobacteria. Next base: position 2,982 of record JBFWSI010000314.1, read on the forward strand.
CCAGCGTCTCGACCACCGCCTCGGAGGTCGAGGTCTGCGCGCACTGCGCGAGGAAGGCGGCGACGTCCGGGTTCGTCTCCGCCGCGCGGCGAGCGACGGGGTGTTCGGGCGCAACGGCCATGTAGGTCACGCCGTAGAGCGTGTCCGGCCGCGTCGTGAACACCGGCAGCGCGCCGCTGCCGTCGGCGAGATCGAAGCGGATCAGCAACCCTTCGGAGCGCCCGATCCAGTTGCGCTGCATGGTCTTGACCGCTTCCGGCCAGCCGTCGAGCGCATCGAGATCGGCGAGCAGCTCGTCGGCGTAGGCGGTGATGCGCACGAACCACTGCGGGATCTCGCGCCGCTCGACCAGTGCGCCCGAGCGCCAGCCGCGGCCGTCGATGACCTGCTCGTTCGCGAGCACGGTCTGATCGATGGGATCCCAGTTCACGACCGCGGTCTTGCGATAGACGAGGCCGCGCTCGTAGAGGCGGGTGAAGAACCACTGCTCCCAGCGGTAATAGTCCGGATCGCAGGTCGCGAGCTCGCGCGACCAGTCGTAGGCGAAACCGAGCCGCTGCAGCTGGCCGCGCATGTAGGCGATATTCGAGCGCGTCCAGCGCGCGGGCGGCACGTCGTTCTCGATGGCGGCATTCTCGGCCGGCAGCCCGAAGGCGTCCCAGCCCATCGGCTGCAGCACGTTCTTGCCGAGCATGCGCTGGTAGCGCGCGATCACGTCGCCGATCGTGTAGTTGCGCACGTGACCCATGTGCAGGCGCCCGCTCGGATAGGGGAACATGCACAGGCAATAGAATTTCTCGCGGCTGGCGTCCTCGACCGCGCGGAAGGCGTGGCTGGCGGCCCATTGCGCCTGCACGGCGGGTTCGAGCTCGGTGGGGTTGTAGCGTTCTTGCATGATGCGCGGAGACCGGCCACCGGCACCGGCCGGCCGACGGGTGCGCGGAAGCGATAGGTGACTGATTTTTTTGCCGAATGGCAGGCCTGCGCAGCATACCGCAAGGGCATGCGCAGGCGCAAAAAAGCCGCGACGTCGAAGGTGTTGCCGCGCGCGCGGCGCCGGCCGCTCAGGTGGGAGCATCGATCCCAAAAAAAGAAGCCGGCGCGGAACGCCCGTGCCGGCTTGGGCGCGATGTCGCGCCAGGAGGGTCCGATCAGTCCCGGGCGGGCGCCTCCGCGGCCGCCGCCGCGGCACCGACGCCGATGCGATCGCGGTTCTTGTCGATGGTCGCCGGCCCGATGCCCTTGACCAGCGCGAGATCGTCGACCGACTTGAACGGGCCGTTGTGCTCGCGGTAGTCGACAATGGCCTCGGCCTTGCTCTGCCCGATGCCCACCATGCCGCTGGCGAGTTCGGCCGCGTTCGCGACGTTGATGTCGACGCGCTCGGCAGCCCCCGCCGCAAGCACGGCGCCGAAGCTGAGCGCGGCCAGGAAAAGCGCAATCTTCCGCATACTTACCTCCTTGTAAGGGTTCGGATGTCGATGTCCGCCTTCAGGCGTCCTGCCGAAGGCGAGAGCGAGAATACACAGCCGCCGCGGCCTGCCTCCATCTCGAATCCAAGCCTGAGACGCAGGGCGGAGCAGGATATGTTCCTGAACCGCAGCGGCCCCGAGGGCGGAACGATGACGGGTCGCGCGTTCATATCCCTGTAACATGGCGCCCGTTCAATGCCGGGGTCCTCAGATCCGGATGCAAGGCGAGTGGCCGCACAGATCCTCATCGTCGACGACGAAGCCGCCATCCGGCAGATGCTCAGTTTCGCGCTGGCCGGCGACGGCTATGCCTGCAGCGAAGCGGGCGACATCGACGAGGCCCAGCAGGTCGTCGCGGCGCGGCGCCCGGATCTGATCCTGCTCGACTGGATGCTGCCCGGGATCAGCGGCGTCGATTACGCGCGGCGCCTGAAGCGCGACCCGCGCACCGGCGACATCCCGATCATCCTGCTGACCGCCAAGGGCGAGGAGGCGGACAAGGTCAAGGGCCTCGACAGCGGCGCCGACGACTACGTCACCAAGCCCTTCTCGACCCGTGAGCTGCTGGCCCGCGTGCGCGCCGTGTTGCGCCGGCGCCGGCCCGAGGCCGAGACCGACACGCTGCTGCAGGTCGCGGCCCTGCGCATCGATACCGTCACGCATCGCGCCAGCATCGCCGACAAGCCGCTCGAGCTCAGTCCGACCGAGTTCCGCCTGCTGCATTTCTTCGTCTCGCACCCGGAGCGGGTCTACAGTCGCAGCCAGCTGCTCGACGAGGTC
>JBFWSI010000315.1:0-5232 GCA_050248455.1 Gammaproteobacteria bacterium
CGCCTCTGCGGCTTTCACGTTCTGGCGCACGCGGCCGACATCGAGGAAGCTCCAGGTCAGCGCGGGTCCATAGAACCAGCGCTCGGTCTCGGGCTCGCCCAGGGCCTTGCTCGTGTTCGAAGTCCAGCCGAACTCGCCGACCAGGTTGAGCTTCGGGAAGTACTCTGCTATCTCGTCGCCGACGTCGAACGTCGCCGCGGCGAGCCGCCGCTCGGCCTCACGGATATCCGGACGCCGCCTCATCCATTGCTCCGGGGTCCCGGTCGCGACCAGCGCGGGGAGCTCAGGAATCGTCGCCTGCCCTGACAGGTGTCCGCGCAATTCGCCGGCGGTCCATGCCGTCAGCACCGCCAGGCGCTGTTCCTGGCGCACGACCTCGGCCTCGGTGTCGGGGACGGACGCGGCGAGGCTGCGCGCCTGCGTGATCGCCCGCTGCAGGTCGAGCGCGTTCGAACTGCCCGCGTCCACACGCGCCTGCATGATTGCGACATTCTCTTCCAGGTTTTCCAGCTGCCGGCGCTGCAACGCGAGCCGTCCGCGCGCGCCGATCAGAGAGAACCAGGCCTGGGCCGTCTCCGCGATGATGGACAGCCTCGCATCCGCGAGCGCCGCCGCATCCGCCTCGGCGCGCCGATCGATCGATCGCTGCTCGTTGCGCAGGCTGCCGAACAGGTCGATCTCCCAGGACGCGTCGAAACCCGCCCGCCAGGTTTCGAAAGTGCCGGCCGGCACATTCGGATCCTGGCTGCTGAAGCGGCTCTTGCTCTGGCTGCCCTCGGCCGTGACGGTCGGGAACCAGCTGTAGATCGACAGGCCCGACAGCGCGCGGGTCTCGGCGAGGCGTGCCGCGGCCTGGGCGATGGTCGTGTTGGCCTCGAGTGCCCGGACAATCAGGGCATCGAGTTCCGCGCTGCCGAATCCCGACCAGACCTTCGGCACGACAGGCTGCCGCGTCGCCTCGCTCGTGGTCTGGTCGAATGCGGCCGGCAATGGCACCTCGGGCACGACGTGACGCGGCCCGACCGTGCAGGCGGCGAACAGCCCCGCGACCGCTCCGGCGAGAAACGCCCTGGTCATCAATCGATCCCCAGGGCCGCGAGCCGCGCCGCACGGCGCTCGTGCTGGCGCACCACCAGCTTGCGCAGCACCACGTAGAACACAGGCGTGAAGAACAGCCCGAAGAAGGTCACGCCCAGCATGCCGGAGACGACCGTTACGCCCATCACGTGGCGCACCTCGGCGCCGGCGCCGGAGGCGAACACGAGCGGGAGGACGCCGGCGATGAACGCGAAGCTGGTCATCAGGATCGGGCGCAGGCGCAGGCGGCAGGCCTCGATCGCGGCTTCGACGATGCCCTTGCCTTGCTCCTCGAGGTCACGCGCGAACTCGACGATCAGGATGGCGTTCTTGCAGGCGAGGCCGATCAGCACCGCGAGTCCGATCTTGGTGAAGATGTTGTTGTCGAGGAATGCCGGCGGAAACGGCGGCGGCGAAACCGCGAGCCACAGGCCATGGACGAAATTGACCAGCCAGATGCCGCCGATCGCCGACAGCAGGCACAGCGGCACGATCAGGATGATGGCGAGCGGCAGCGACCAGCTCTCGTAGAGTGCCGCGAGGACCATGTACACGAGCAGCACGCACAGCGGAAACACGAGCAGGGCCGCGTTGCCCTGCATGACCTGCTGGAAGGTCAGGCCGGTCCACTCCACCGCCATGCCGCGCGGCAGCACCTGCTCCGACACCTGCCGCACCTTGACCAGCGCCTCGCTCGAAGAGAGCAGGGCCGGATTGATGCCGGCCGACAGGTCGGCGGCGGGGTAGGCGTTGTAGCGGATCACCGGATCGGGGCCGTAGCTCGGCGTCACGTCCACGACGCTGCCGAGCGGCACCATCTCGCCGCCGGCGTTACGCACCTTCAGGCCTTCGATGTCACGGACGGTCGCGCGATAGGGCGCATCGGCCTGCGCGTAGACGGAATAGGTGCGCCCGAACAGGTTGAAGTCGTTGACGTAAGCTGAGCCCAGATAGATCTGCAGCGTCTGGAACACGTCGGTCAGCGACAGGTCGAGTTCCTTGACCTTGGTGCGGTTTACCGTGGCGTCGAGCTGCGGCACGTTGGATTGGAAGGCCGTGAATGTGCCGCGCGGGTCGAATCCGTCCGTGCCGCCGAGCGCGCCGACCAGTCCGAGCGTGTAGCTGTACAGCTCGCCATAGCCGAGGCCGCCGCGATCCTGCACGTAGAGTTCGATGCCGTTGGCATTGCCGAGTCCGAGCACCGGCGGCGGCATCAGCGCAAAGGCCAGTCCTTCCTGGATCTGCCCGTACTGCATGTTGATGCGCGCGGCGATGTCGGCCGCTTCCAGTTCACGCCGGCTCTGCGGCTCGAGCCCGATGAACATGACGCCGGCGTTCGGCGTCGCCACGAAGTGCACGGCATTGAGACCGGGGAACTGCACGACGTTGGCGACGCCCGGCGTGTCCATCGCGATCTCGCCCATGCGGCGCAGGACGACGTCGGTCCGATCGATCGTCGCCGCTTCGGGCAGTTGCAGGATGGCAAACAGGTACTGCTTGTCCTGTGTCGGGATGTACCCGCCCGCGACGGCGCGGAAGCCGATGACGGCGACGACGACCAGCACCGCGTAGATCGCGAGCAGTCGTGGCGCGCGCGCGATGGTGCCGCCGATGCCGCCGGAGTAGCGGTCGCCGAAGCGCCTGAACACGCGGTTGAACGCGGCAAAGGGCCGCCCGACCCAGCGCTCGATGAACCGGCCGAGCGCGTCTTTCGGCGCGCCATGCGGCTGCAGCAGCATGGCCGCAAGCGCCGGCGACAGCGTCAGCGAGTTGAATCCCGAGATGATCACGGCGGCGGCGATGGTGACGGCAAACTGCCGGTAGAACTCGCCGGTCACGCCGCCCAGGAACGCGAGCGGCACGAACACCGAGGAAAGCACCAGAGTGATGGCGACGATCGGGCCGGAAACCTCGCTCATCGCCCGATGGGCGGCTTCGCGCGGCTGGAGGCCGTTGCCGATGTGCCGCTCGACGTTCTCGACGACCACGATCGCATCGTCCACGACGATGCCGATTGCGAGCACCAGGCCAAAGAGCGTCAGCACGTTGATCGAGAAGCCGAGCAGCCACAGCACGGCGAAGGCGCCGATGATCGAGACCGGCACTGCGACCAGCGGGATCAGCGAGGCGCGCCAGGTCTGCAGGAACAGGACGACGACGATCACGACCAGAGCGATGGCTTCGAGCAGCGTCGTGATGACCGAGGCGATCGAGTCGCGCACGAACACAGTCGGGTCGTACATGACCGACCAGTGCATGCCTTCCGGGAAACCGTGCTCGAGTTCGGACATGCGCTCGCGGATCGCATCCGACAGCGCGATCGTGTTGGCGCCCGGCGCCTCGAAGATCACGATGGCGGCCGCGTCCTCGTTGTTCAGCAGCGAGCGGATTGCGTAGCTGTTGGCGCCGAGCTCGACCCGCGCGACGTCGCGAAGGCGGGTCAGTTGGTCGCCGTCCGCCTTCAGGATGATCTCGCCGAATGTCTCGGGCGAGTCGAGCCGCCCCTGGGCATTGACCGACAGTTGCATGACGGTGCCATCCGGCGTCGGCGGACCGCCGACGCTGCCGGCCGAGACCTCGACGTTCTGCTCGCGGACCGATCGCACGATGTCGCTGGCGGCGAGGCCGCGCGCAGCCGCTTTGGCCGGGTCGATCCAGATCCGCATCGCGTAATTGCCGGCGCCGAAGGCGAGCGCCTGACCGACGCCCGGCAGGCGCGCGAGTTCGTCGCGCACGCGCAGGTTGGCGAAGTTCGACAGGTAGAGCGCGTCGTAGCGTCCGTCCGGCGAGGACAGGTGCACCACCAGCGTAATCGATGGCGAGGACTTGACCGTCGTCACGCCGAGCGTGCGCACGGCCTCCGGCAGGCGCGGCAGCGCCTGCGCGACGCGGTTCTGCACCTGCACCGCCGCGAGGTCGATGTCAGTGCCGCCCTTGAAAGTGACGGTCAGCACCATCTGGCCGTCGGAGCTCGCCGTCGACTTCATGTAGATCATGTTCTCGACGCCGTTGACTGCTTCCTCGAGCGGTCCGGCGACGGTGTCGGCGATCGTGCGCGGGTTGGCGCCCGGGTAATTGGCCGTCACCTGCACCGAGGGCGGCACGACATCCGGGTACTCGCTGACCGGCAGGTTCGGAATCGCGATGGCGCCCGCGACCAGGATCAGCGCGGACAGCACCGTCGCCAGGATCGGGCGATCGATGAAGATCCGCGAAAAGTCGGTGTGCTTTGCCATGCCGGGTCAGCCGGCAGCGGGGACCGCGGGCGCGGGCGGCGCCGGGCGGTTCGGGTCGTCCATCGGCACTTCGCGCGGGTTCACTTTCTGGCCCGGGAAGAAAATCTTGCGCATGCCGTTGACGATCACCTTGTCGCCGGCCGCGAGGCCCGATTCGACGACCCGCAGCGCGTCGACGTGGGGTCCGAGCGTGACGTCGCGGCGTTCGGCAGCGTTGTCTTTGCCGAGGATGTAGACGTAGCGCCGGTCCTGGTCTGTCAGCACGGCCTGCTCGTGGATCAGCAGCGCATTGGATTGCGATCCGCCGAGCAGGCGCACGCGCGCGAACAGGCCGGGTGTGAACACGCCGTCCGGGTTCGGCAGCACGGCCCGCGCCCGGATTGTGCCGGTCTCCGGGTTCAGGGCGTTGTCGACGAAGTCCACTTCGCCCACGTGCGGGAAACCTTCCTCGTTCGCGAGCCCGACGTGCACGGGATTGCGCGCATCGCGCGAGCTCTCGCGGTTGCCGCTGCGGGCGAGCTCCTGGTAACGGAGGTAGGCACGCTCGTCGCCGGTGAACGTGACGTAGACCGGATCCACGGAAACCAGTGTGGTCAGCAGCGTCTCGTTCGGCGTGACCACGTTGCCGGGCTTGACCAGCGCCGCGCCCGCGCGGCCGGCGAAGGGCGCCGTCACGCGGGTGAAGCCGAGGTTCAGTTCGGCCTGGGCGAGGCGGGCGCGCGCGGCGAGCAGGTCGGCGTCGGCTTGCTGCGCTTCCATGCGCCGCTGGTCGAGTTCGCCCTGGGACACGGCACGGGCCGCAATGAGGGTTTCGGCGCGCGCAAGTTCCTGCTTCGCGAGCGCGACGCGCGCTTCCGCACGGGCGGCATCGGCGCGGGCGGCGTCCGCCGCGGCCGCGTATTCGCGGTCGTCGATCGTG
>JBFWSI010000316.1:0-5228 GCA_050248455.1 Gammaproteobacteria bacterium
CGCATTTATCCTCGCCTCACCCCTGCGCGCGCACCGCCAGCCGCAGGCCGTCGATCATCAGATCGATCTCCTCGGTCGTCAGGTTCAGCGCGGGCATGAAGCGCAGCAGCGCGGGGCGCGGCGAGTTGAGGAGGAGGCCTGCGTTGTCCCAGCGCGGCTGCGCGGCGAGGCCGTCGCGGGCGGTGGTGACGACGGCGCTGCCGATCTCGCGCTTCAGCTCCAGCGCGCGCAGCAGGCCGATGCCGCGCTCGGCGCCGAGGCCGAGCTCCGCGGACAGCGCGTTCAGCGCGGCGCCGAGATAGTCGCCGAGCTCGCGCACGCGGGCGAGGAAGGCCGGTTGCATGATCTCGCCGACGACGGCGAGGCCGACGGCGGCCATCAGCGGATTGCCGTTGTAGGTGCCGCCCTGCTCGCCGTGCTCGAACACGCTCGCATGCGCCTTGGCGAGCAGCGCCGCGAGCGGCACGCCGCCGCCGATGCCCTTGCCCAAGGTCATGATGTCGGGCTCGACGCCGAAGTGCTGGTAACCGAACAGCGTGCCGAGGCGGCCGACGCCGGTCTGCACCTCGTCGCAGATCAGCAGCAGGCCGTGGCGATCGCACAGCGCGCGCAGGCCCTGCATGAACTCGCGCGTCGCGCAGTTGACGCCGCCTTCGCCCTGCACGGGCTCGAGCATCACGGCGACGGTGCGCTCGGAGACCAGCGCGGCGACCGAGTCGAGATCGTTGAGTTCGGCCTTCGGGAAGCCCGGCACCTGCGGCGCGAACATCGTGTCCCAGCCCGGCTTGCCCGACGCCGACATCGTCGCCAGCGTGCGGCCGTGGAAGCTGTGGTTCAGCGTGATGATCTCGTGGGCGCCGTTGCGCTGCTTGCGGCCCCATTTGCGCGCGAGCTTGATCGCCCCCTCGTTGGCCTCGGCGCCGCTGTTGGTGAAGAACACGCGATCGAAGCAGGATGTGCTGGTCAGCAGCGCGGCGAGCTGCAGCGAGGGCTCGTTGTAGAAAGCCGGGCTCGGCGTGATCAGCTTCGGCGCCTGCGCCGCCAGCGCGTCGACGATGCAGCGCGGCGAGTGACCCAGCGCGTTGACCGCCCAGCCCTGCACGAAGTCGAGATAGCGCTTGCCCGCGTGGTCCCACAGCCAGGAGCCGGTGCCGCGCACGAACACGAGCTCGGGGCGCGCGGTGATGTCCATCAGGGTCTTCACGGGATAGTCGGCAAACTTCATCGCGGGATCCTCGCGTAGGCGCAATTCGAACGAAGATGATGATGCTCAGGGCACGGCCGGCGCGCGCGCGGCGACGCCGGCTGCGGTCAGCATCGCGACCAGCAGCAGGCCCGCGACGCCGAGGAACACGGCGCCGTGCCGGCCGGCATCGAGCAGGCGGCCGAACAGCACGGGCCCGACGGCGATGCCGAGATCCAGGCCCGAGTACACGACGCCGTAGACGCGGCCGGTGGCGCCGCGCGGCGTCGCGCTGCGGATCAGCATGTCGCGCGACGGGCCGGCGAGGCCGCTGCCGAAGCCCATCGCCGCGATGGCGACGAAGGCGAGCGTCGGCGTCAGCCATGCGAGCCCGATCAGCGTGGCCGCGATGACGGACAGGCCGAAGGCCAGCGCGATGTTGCGCTCGAGCCGCCGTTGCCGGTGCACCAGCCAGCCGCCGGCGAACATGCCGGCCGCGCTGGCGAGCATGAACACGGTCACGCTCAGCGCCGCCTCGGTGAGGCCGACGTGGAACAGCGCACCGAACACCGTCGGTGCGAAATTCTGCACGGCGCTGGCCGCGGCCGCGACGATCGCGAAGAAGGCGAAGCACCACCAGATCGCGGGCTCGCGCAGGAAGGCCAGCACGGGCACGGACGCCGCCGAGCTCGCCGTCGTCTCCTGTGGCAGCGGGCGGAACAGCGCGCGGTTCGCGAACAGCAGCAGTGCGACGGCGACCGGCAGCACCGCCGCGGCGAACAGGCTCGTACGCCAGCCGAAAGGCACGGCGAGGCCGACGAGGAAGACGGGCGCGAGCGCCCAGCCGAGGCTGCCGGTCAGGCCGTGCACCGAGTAGGCGTGGCCGAGCCGCGAGGGGTGGACGCGATGGTTCAACAGCGAATAATCGACGGGGTGGAACACGCCGTTGCCGATCCCGGACAGCGCGGCGCCGGCGAGCAGCATCGGATAGCCCGTCGCCGTCGCGAGCACGAGCGCGGCGGCGACGAAGCAGGCGAGGCCCGCGGCGAGCGTCGGCCCGGGACCCAGGCGATCGACGACGAAGCCCGCGAGCATCTGCGTCGCGCCGGACACGACGAACAGCACCGTCATCACGAAGCCGAGCGCGGCGAAGCTGAGCCCGAACTCGCTCTTCACCCAGGGCAGGAGCGGCGGCAGCAGCAGCTGGAAGAAGTGGCTGACGAGATGGGCGAGGCCGACGCAGCCGATCACGCGCGCGTCCTCGCGCCAGGGGCGTATCGCGTGCTCCGCGTCCAGCGTCGTCACGGACACAGCGGCTTCCCCGTGAACGTCGTGCGCTCGCTGAGCTCGATGAAGTTGCCGTCGGGACCGCGCACGAAGCAGTAGCGCACCAGATCGCCCAGGTCACGCAGCGGATCGGCCGCTTCCGCGCCGGCGGCGAGCGCCGCGGCCAGGGCCGCGCGCGCGTCGGTGACCTGCAGCGTGAGATAGCGCAGGCCAGGGCCACGCCAGTCCGGGCTGCGCGTGACGCGCTCCACCGCCGCGACGCGCAGGCGCGCGTCGCCGACGTGGACCGTGCCGTCGTCGTCGGCGGCGAGACCCAGCGCGTCGCGATGGAAAGCGACGTGCGCCGCGACGTCGGACACCGCCATCATCAGATCGACGCTCCGCGTGCCCTCATCGCCGGGGGCGACCAGCGTGACGGGCAGGCCGTCGGGATCGCGCAGCGCGCGCGGACGGTCGTCGGCCACCGCGATGCGCAGCGCGCGATAGCCGCCGGCGGGCAGCTCGGGCAGCGGATCGCGCGCGGCGTTGAGCTTCAGGATCGCGCCGTGCAGATGATGGCGATGCTGGTGGATGCCGCCGCCCAGCTTGCCGAGATGGTCGTAGGCGAGCCCGACCTCGTCCTGCCAGAAGCGCAGCTGGTCCTCGGTCCGCCGGGTGAAGAGGCCGATGTCGAATCCAGGGCGGGCGAGCGGCACGACGAATCTCGAGGCGTGGAGGTGCGGGCCGCACTATGCCTGAGTCGCGGCCCGCTCGCACCCGTCACGCAGCGCCGCGGCGCCCCAGCAAGATTTACAGAGTGCCAGCACTCCTTACACGGCGACGCCGCCGCGCCGACAGCGGTCTCGCCGCGCAGACCCTGGAATCCCGCGTGCGGCGCCGTGCCGACGAGCGCCCGGCCGGACCGCAGCGCGGGCACGGCTCTTGCCCGTCTTCCGCCAGAGGAGGCGCGAGCACCGTTCGCCGTGGGTGAACGCGCGCAGAAAGGAAGGTCGATGCTGCTCACCGATCGGGACGTCTACCTGTTTCGCGAGGGCACCCAGTTCGGCGCGCACCGCTTCATGGGCGCGCATGCAGCGCATGAGGACGGACGCGCGGGCACGCGCTTCCGCGTGTGGGCGCCGAACGCGCGCGCAATCACGCTGATCGGCGACTTCAGCGACTGGTCGTCGCTGCCGGGCCGTGGCCTGCGCGCCCGCGACGACGATTCCGGCCTGTGGGAGATCTTCGTGCCGGGCCTCGGCCGCGGCAGCCGCTACAAGTTCCGGATCGAAGGCGCGGACGGCAGCCGGTTCGACAAGAGCGATCCCTACGCCTTCTTCAGCGAAGCCCCGCCCGGCACGGCCTCGGTCGTGTGGGATCTCGCCTACGACTGGGGCGACGAGGCGTGGATGGCGGGCCGCGCCGCCGCCAATGCGCTGGACGCGCCGCTGTCGATCTACGAGCTGCACCTCGGCTCCTGGCGGCGGCGCGACGACGGCGGCAGTCTCGACTATCGCGAGCTCGCGGCGGCCCTCGCCGACTACGTCGCCGAGCTCGGCTTCACGCACGTCGAGCTGATGCCCGTGATGGAGCATCCGTTCTACGGCTCCTGGGGCTATCAGATCACTTCGTTCTTCGCGCCCAGCGCGCGCTACGGCACGCCGCAGGACTTCATGGCCTTCGTCGATCACCTGCACCAGCGCGGGATCGGCGTGATCCTCGACTGGGTGCCCTCGCATTTCCCGCAGGACGGTTTCGGCCTCGTCTACTTCGACGGCACGCATCTCTACGAGCACGCCGATCCGCGGCAGGGCTTCCAACCCGAATGGAGCAGCCAGGTGTTCAACTACGGCCGCGCGGAAGTGCGCGACTTTCTCGGCAGCAGCGCGCTGTTCTGGCTCGAGCACTATCACGTCGACGCGCTGCGCGTCGACGCCGTGGCGTCGATGCTGTACCTCGACTATTCGCGCGCGCCGGGCGAGTGGATCCCGAACCGCCACGGCGGCAACGAGAATCTCGAGGCCATCGCCTTCCTGCGCGCGCTGAACGAGGCCGTCTATCGCGCGCACCCGGACACGCAGACGATCGCGGAGGAGTCGACGGCCTGGCCGCAGGTGTCGCGGCCCGTCTATCGCGGCGGGCTCGGCTTCGGCCTGAAATGGAACATGGGCTGGATGCACGACACGCTGGCCTATTTCCAGCAGGACCCGCTGTTCCGCAAGTACCACCAGGACCAGCTCTCCTTCAGCCTCTGGTACGCCTTCGCCGAGAACTTCGTGCTGCCGCTGTCGCACGACGAGGTCGTCTACGGCAAGGGCTCGCTGCTGGCCAGGATGCCCGGCGACGCCTGGCAGCAGTTCGCGAACCTGCGCGCGCTGTACGGGCTGATGTGGGCGCATCCGGGCAAGAAACTGCTGTTCATGGGCGGCGAGTTCGCGCAGCGCGCCGAATGGCATCACGAAGAGGGGCTGCACTGGGGGCTGCTCGAGGATCCCGCGCACGCCGGCGTGCGGCAGTGGGTGCGCGATCTGAACGCGCTCTACCGCGCGGAGCCGGCATTGCACCGGATCGACTTCGCGAGCGAGGGCTTCGAGTGGGTCGACTGCCGCGATCTGGAGAACAGCGTGATCGCGTTCCTGCGCAAGGCGCAGACGCCGGACGACACCTTGCTCGTGGTCTGCAACCTGACGCCGGTGCCGCGCGACAACTACCGGATCGGCGTGCCCGGCGCCGGTGTCTGGCGCGAATGCCTGAACAGCGACGCGCAGGCCTACGGCGG
>JBFWSI010000317.1:0-5217 GCA_050248455.1 Gammaproteobacteria bacterium
GAGTATCGAGCGCAGATTTCCGATGATCACGGACAGCGCACTGGAGGTTTTGAGGCGCCGCATCGGCGTGATGATCACGAACACGGTGGAGCATTGGTGCCACGAGGCGACCCGCGACAATATCCGTCACTACGCGCACGGCATCGGGGACGACAATCCGCTCTGGTGCGATGCTGAATACGCCAGGAAGACGAAGTACGGCGACGTCATCGCCTTGCCCAGTTTCCTGTTTGCGACGAGCCGCATCGTCTCCGGCTACGTCGGCGGCCTGTCGGGCGTGCACGCGATGTGGTCGGGCGCCGACTGGACGTGGCACAAGCCGGTGGCCCGCAACGACGTCATCGACACCGAGGCGATGCTGAAGGATCTCGTTCCACATCAAACCGCGTTCGCGGGTCGGGCGATCCAGCAGATCTACGAGGTCAAGTTCTACAACCAGCATGGCGATCTCGTCGCCCACGCCGACAGCTGGTGCTTCCGCACCGAGCGCGACCACGCCCGCGAAGCCGGCACCAAGTACCGGGATCTGCGCGCCCGTGAGCAAAGGGTCTATACGGACGAGGAGCTCGAAGCGGCGTTCCGGCTCTATCACCAGGAAGAGATACGCGGATCCGTGCCGCGTTTCTGGGACGACGTCGAAGAGGGCGAGGAGCTTCCCGTCCTGTTCAAGGGCCCGATGACCGTGACGGGCTTCATCGCCTACGCGCAAGGTTGGGGCGGACTCTACATCCGCGCCAACAAGATGGCCTGGAAGCTGGCGCGCGAGCACCCGGGCATAGGCATCAAGAATCGCTTCGGCGTACCCGATTGTCCCGAACGAGTGCACTGGGAAGAAGACTTCGCGCTGGAAGTGGGAGCGCCGGGTGCCTACGACTATGGCCCGGAACGCTGCTCGTGGTTGACGCATCAGCTGACGAACTGGATGGGCGACGAAGGCTTCCTGCACAAGGCACATTGCAAGATCCGCCGTCACAATCCCGAAGGGGACATGCTCTTCATCAAAGGCAGGATCAAGCGCAAGTTCGCGGAGAACGGCCAGCATTACGTCGAGATAGATCAGATCGCGCACAACCAGGACGAGGAACTCTCGGTGGTGGGAGGGGGCATCGTGCGGCTGCCGGTGCGCAACGCAGCGCGATAACGGGCGGGAGGGGGTCGACGTGCTGAAGAAGTCGGCGCCTGCACGAGCCAGGCGCAAGGAGCCGAGGATCCGGCCCGTTCCCGCGGTGTCGCGTGCTTTGGCCATCCTGCGCTTGCTGGACGGTGCTCCCGCGCCGATGGGCGTGAAATCGATTGCCGACGAGCTCGGTCTCGTATCGAGCACCTGCCTGCACATCCTCCGCGTCCTCGTGGCGGAGGAACTGGTAAACGTGGATCCCGCCAGCAAGCGATACGAGCTCGGCGCCGGCATGCTGGCGCTCACGCGCAATCTGATGGGCAAGGCGACTTTCGCGTCGATGTCGCAGCCGGCCCTGGTCCGCCTTTCCAGGAAGCACGGCGTGACGGCGCTCTCCGTCGATACTCGCGGACCGAAGAGCATGACCGTGGTCGGCCTGGCGCGAGCGCCGACACCGTTCAGCCTGCATGTGGAGGTAGGAAGCCGGTTCCCGTCCATGACCAGTGCCACGGGTCGCTGCATCGCTGCCTTCGGCGCGTTCTCGACTGCGCAGCTGAAGGACAGGTTCCGGAGTGCTCGATGGCACAGGGCCCCGAGCTTCAAGCAGTGGCTCGACGAAGTCGAGGAGGTCCGCCGGTCGCGCGTCGCATTGGACCGGGGAAACTACATCGCCGGCATCACCGTGCTGGCCGTGCCCGTGTTCGGGGCGGCCGACACGCTCCTGTACACGCTGGTCTGTATCGGGGTGTCCGACCAGATGGACAGCGGGCGCACGGCGCAGCTCGTCCACGACATGAAGCAGGCAGCCGCGTCCATCTCTCACCTGCTCGTTCGAGGATAGCGACGAATCCATCCTGCGCCGGGTATCCTGGCTCGACGCTCCGTCTGGCGACTGGCCGGAAGCCGTCCGACATGACGCCCGTCTCCGAAAGAGGCGTGAATGCGTCGAACGGGGCTGCATCGGGTCGCCTCGTTCAAGCATGGAAATCCGACGAGCAACGCCACGGGAGGCATCATGGGCAGGATCTCCGACGCGCGGATGCAGCGAGCCCTGGAACAGCAGAAGACCATCTCGAAAGCGGATCACGAGAAGGTCAAGACGCTCGCCGGCCTCGTCAAGATGCCGCGCAGCTTCATCTTCAAGACACCTGACGATCATGGCCTGAAGGGGTGGCAGGATCTCGTCATCCCGTCGGACGACGGGATTCCGCTCGAAGCCTGGTACATCCCGGCCAAGGGCGGTGAGAGTGACAAGCTGGTGATCTTCAATCACGCCCTGCCGATGTGCCGGGCCGGATTCCCGGGACATTTCGGCGAGCCGTGGAACAGGCTCGATGAAGCCGAGATCGACTTCGTGCTCCAGTACAGGCACCTGACCGACGCCGGCTACAACGTGCTCACCTACGACATCCGGAATCACGGCAACAGCGGCGCGGCGAACGGCGGGATCTGCGGCATCGGGCGGTGGGAGTGGCGGGACTGCGTCGGCGCGAAGAGATACGTGGACCAGCACCCTCGGCTCGGCAAGATGAAGGTCGCCTTGTTCAGCCAGTGCATGGGCGGCAATTCACAGTACGAGGCCATCTCCCGCCACCCGGCGCTGTTCGCGAATGTCCGCTGCATGTGCAGCCCGCTGGTGCCATCGATGTCGGCGATCTTCGAAGCCTTCTCCGCGCTGCAGGGCATTGGCCGGTACCAGGAGCTGATCGATCTGGAACTGTTGAAGATGGGCGCCTTCCCGGCCGCCGACATGACGCCGCAACTCTTCGCCGCCGACATCGAGATGCCCGTGCTGATGTGGCAGGTGCTGGAAGATTCCTGGACGAAGAATCCGCAGGACGCGCAGAAGACCTTCGATCTGCTCGCGAGCAAGGAGAAGGAGCTGATCTGGATCGAAGGCACGACGCGACGCTTCAAGGACGGCTACAACTGGTTCGGCCGATACCCGGAGAAGGTGATCGGGTTCCTCGACAAGTACATGAAGTGAAGCCGTGGGCAGAGAGCCCGACGGTTGACACTTCGGCTGCGGAAAAGGGGCAGGATCCCGGATTCGCATTGCTCATCCGGGCTGCGAAGAACGTGCTACACGCCGAGCCGCCGTGCCTCTTCGTCCATCACGATCGCGATCCGTCCGACTGCGCGGCGGGACAGCACGTCGCTCATCGCTTGTTGGAAATCGTCGAGCCGGTAGGCGGCGCCGAGCACGGGATTGATCTGGCCCTGCTCGAACCAGCGGAAGAGCCGGTCCATGTTCGCCCGCACGCGGTCCTCGTATTCGTAGCGAAGATCGACCGGGCTCCAGCCGTAGTACAGGCCCATGTTGAGGCCGCAGACGCTCAGGTTCTTCACGAGCAGCAGGTTCGCGGGGATCTGCGGGATGTCGCCGCCGGCGAAGCCGACCGGCATGATGCGCGCCTCGGGCGCCATGCAGCGCAGCGACTGCATGAAGATTTCGCCGCCGACGGGATCGTAGACGGCGTCGACGCCGCGGCCGTCCGTCAAGGCGAGCACGGCGTCGCGGAAATTCTGCGTGCGGTAGTTGATCGCGTGCATCGCGCCGTGGCGACGCGCGATCTCGAGCTTCTCGTCGCTGCCGGCGGTCGCGACGACCGTCGCGCCGAGGATGCGGCCGATCTCGCAGGCGGCAATGCCGACGCCGCCGGCGGCGCCGTGCACCAGCAGCCAGTCGCCGCGCTGCACGTTCAGCAGATGCGGCCAGGTCAGCGCCGCCGCGGAGGTCGCGTACGAATTCGTGAACGAGATGGCGCGCGCGAACTCCAGCGTCGGCGGCAGCGCGAACACGTTCACTTCCTTCGCGACCGCCTGCTCGGCGAGCCCGCCCCAGTCGAGCACCGCGCAGACGCGATCGCCGACGCGAAAGCGCGACGTTTCCGCGCCGGTCTCCTCGACGACGCCTGCGACCTCGGTGCCCGGCACGAAGGGCAGCGGCGGCTTGCGCTGGTACTTGCCCTGCACGACGAGGCTGGTCGCGAAGCTCATGCCGGCGGCCTGGATGCGCAGGCGCAGCTCCCTGGGCCCGGGCGTGGGCACCGGCAGATCCTCGAGCCGCAGCCGATCGAAGGGCATCCAGTCCCGAACGAGCACGCCGCGCATCGTCACGGGCTCCCGCCGAAGCGCGGCGCGCGCTTGTCGAGAAACGCGCGCATGCCTTCGCGCGCATCGGGCGCCAGGAACAGCGCAGACTGCGCCTGCAGCTCGAAGGCGAGCGTTTCCGGCAGGCTCGTCTCGACGCCGCGCTGCACGCCCTGCTTGATCAGCGCGAGCGCCTCCGGCGGTCCCGCGGCGAGCAGGGTCACGCGCGAGCGCACCTCGGCGTGGAAGACCGCGTCGTCGAACACGCGATTGACGAGTCCCAGGCGCAGGGCCTCGGCGGCGTCGATGCGCTCGCCCGTCATCATCAGCTCCATCGCGCGCGCGGTGCCGATCAGCCGCGGCAGCAGGTAGTGTCCGGCCCAGTCCGGCACGAGGCCGATCTTCACGAAGCTCTGCGCGAACTTCGCCGCGGCCGCGGCATAGCGGAAATCGCAGGCGAGCGCGAGGTTCATGCCGGCGCCGGCGGCGGCGCCGTTCACCGCGGCGACGACGGGTTTCGCCATCGCGCGGATGAATTTTACGATCTCGCCGCCGGTCAGCATGCGTTGGCGGATCGGCGTGACGTCGTCCTGCGCCTGCAAGGACGCCATGTTCGCGATGTCGCCTCCCGCGCAGAAGGCCTTGCCCGCGCCGGTGAGGACGATACAGCGCACCGTCGTGTCCGCCTCGGCTTCGCGCAGGCGATGGTAGAGCTCTTCGCGCATGTCGCCGCCGAAGGCGTTCATCGCTTCCGGGCGGTTCAGCGTGATGGTCGCGACGGCGTCGGCGACGGCGTAGAGGATGTTCGACGTCATGATTTCCTCAGGCGGGCTTGCGGATGGTGTCGAGGCGCCGCAGCGCGGCGCGCACGGATTCGAAGGCGACCTGCTGCGGCTCGATGTCTTCCACGCGCATCCAGTGCAGCGCAGCAGCTTCCTCGTTCGGCGTGAACGAGGGGATGTCCTCGACCTCGAAGGCAAAGAACACGTCGACGGTGCGATAGCGAA
>JBFWSI010000318.1:0-5192 GCA_050248455.1 Gammaproteobacteria bacterium
GTGTTCTGCTCGCCCCAGGTCATGGTGCCGAGACAGATGTCCGACACCTCGAGATCGCCGCCCAGCCGCCGCCGCTTCATGCTGCACCTCACGCGTGGTTTCGCCGCAGTGTACCGAAGGGCGCCGCCGGCGACAGCCGAGGCCGGGCCGCGATCGCGTACACTCGCGACGCATCCGTCACCTGCGCGGGAGGACCTCATGCGCTTCGGCCTGCTCTACAGCTTCATCACGCCCGCGAACGGCAGCGTGTCGCACCGGGCGACCTTCCGCGAGATGGACACGCTGCTGCCGCTCGCCGAGTCGCTGGGCTTCGATTCCTTCCAGACCACCGAGCATCACTTCCAGCACAACGGCTGGGCGCCGAGCCCGCTCGTCGTGCTCGCGCATGCGAGCGGCCTCACGTGCCGCCTGCGGCTGGTGACGAACGTGCTGCTACTGCCGCTCTACGATCCGCTGCGGCTGGTCGAGGACGTCGCGACGCTGGACAACCTGTCGAATGGCAGGCTGACCTTGGGCGTGTCGCCGGGCTACGTGTCCGAGGAGCTGTCGGCCTTCGGCATTCCCTACGCCGAGCGTTTCGCGCGCAGCGAGGAAATCCTCGACATCCTCGAGGCCGCGTGGCGCGACGAGGAGCTCGAGCACGAGGGCCGCTACTACCGCATCCCACGCCGCCACATCGTGCCGCGCCCGGTGCAGGCCGCGATTCCGATCTGGTACGGCGTGTCGGGGCCGAAACTGCTGACGCGCGCGGCGCGGCGGCGCTGTCCGGTGACGGCGTCGCCGCGCCATACCAACGCCGAGCTGAAGGAACACTACGCGCGCTATGACGCGGCCGCCGCCGCGGTCGGCTACGCGACGCGCGAACGGCCGATCATCCGCGAGCTGTTCGTCGCGCCGACGAACGCGGAGGCCGAGCGGCTGGCCGGGCCCGCAATCGTCGAGCTGTTCGGGCTCTACAGTCGCAAATCCGTCGAAGGCGAGCGGCAGCTGCGCAACGACCGCGGCGAGCTCGTGACCACCGGAGACATGCTGGACTTCCGCAGCTTCGCGTCGCGCTACGTGGTCGGCGACCCCGCGCGGGTGCGCGCCGAGCTGGCGACGCTGATCGACGAGCTGGCGCCGACCGAGATCATCTGCCGCATGCAGCTGCCGGGCGTGCCGACGGATGCACTGGAGCGCTCTCTTCGCCTCTTCGGCGAGCAGGTGATGCCGGCGCTGCGGGGAGCTTGACGCGCCGATCCCGGCCCTCAGCGTCCCTGCTTGCGGCGCTCGCCGCCGCCGTCCGCGCGCAGCGTCGTGACCTTGGCGCCGCCGCGCGTGCGGGGCTCCTCGCCGTCCGCGGCGCCGGCCTCCGCCTCGCTCGCGGCGGAGGCCCCCGGCGCGCTGCCGTCGACGATCAGATCCATCTCGCCGCCGCCCGCTTCGTCGAGCGCGGCCTCGTCGTCGTGGGCCGGTTCCTCGCTCGCCGCCGCCGTCGGCTCGCTCGCCGGCTCGCCGCCGCTCTGCGCGCGACGTCGCGAGGAAGCGCGTTTCGGCGGCAGGTTCAGTGAGCTGACGTCGTAGACCTTGTCGCCGTAGAGCCCGGTGTCGATGCGGTCGCGCGCGATGTCGGCGATCAGCAGCGCGTCGATCTGCTTCTTCTCGTCGGCATAGCCGTAGACCAGCGCGAGATCGCACAGCGTGTTGATCACGCGCGGTATGCCACCGCTGTTGCTGTGGATCAGGCGCAGCGCGTTCTTGTGGAACAGGTTCGGGTTGCCGCCGGCGGCGCTCAGGCGATGCCGCACGTAGGCGGCCGTTTCCTCGGCCTCCAGCGGTTCGAGGCGATAGGCGACGCTGATCCGCTGCGCGAGCTGGCGCAGGTCGTGGCGCTTCAGCGTCTCGTGCAGCTCCGGCTGTCCGACGACCAGCATCTGCAGCACCATGTGATCGTCGGAGTTCACATTGGTCAGCAGCCGCAGTTCTTCCAGCGTCTCCGCGTCGAGGTTCTGCGCCTCGTCGACGATCAGCAGCGTGTGTCGGCCCTTCGCGTACTCGCCGCACAGGAACTCGACGAAGTCGTGGTAGAGCTCGACCTTGTCCTTGTCGCGGAACGGCAGGCCGAAGGCGAGCGCGACCCACTGCATCAGATTGCCGAAGCCGCGGTGCGTGTTGGAGATCAGGCCGACCGTGACGGTATCGCCGAGCTCGTTGATCAGCTGGCGCACCAGCGTGGTCTTGCCCGAGCCGACCTCGCCGGTGACGACGGACAGCGCGAGGCGGCTCTGCACGGCGTACTGCAGGGCGGCGAGGGCGAGCTGGTGTTTCCGGCTGCGATAGAGAAAAGCCGGGTCCGGCAGAAGGCTGAAAGGCTTGGTGTTGAAACCGTAGAACGCTTCGTACATGTCGGCTTCCTGCAGCGGGCTGTCGTTATAGCGGCAGCCTACCGCGAAATCTGCGATGCAGCACGATTTTCATCCGGGGGAACTTCGCCTTTTGCAGAGTTTTCGCGGGCGGCCGTCACGGCTTGCCCTGCGCTCGCGCGGCCGTCACGAGAAAAATCGGCAGACTTGCCGCCGCGGGACCGCGCTCACACCCGCTTCTTCAGAGTCTCCGTCAGCCGTGCGAGCGCCGGGCTGATGTCGTCCGGCGCGAGATGCACGTTGAGCAGGCACAGCGCGTCCGCGCGCAGCGCGGCGGCGAGCGCGGTCTCGAGCTCGCCTTCGCTCTTCACCTCGAAACCCTGCCCGCCGCCGTAGACCTCCGGCAGCAGGTGATAGCGCCACTCGTGGATGTCGTTGAACGGGCCTTCCTGCAGGAAGCGCTCGGTGGTGTAGCCGCGGTTGTTCATCACGACGACGATCGGGTTGAAGCCGAGGCGCACGGCCGTCGACAGCTCCTGGCCCGTCATCTGGAACGCGCCGTCGCCGACGATGACCAGCGGCCGCAGCCGGCGATTCGCGACCTGCACGCCGACGGCGGCCGGGCAGGCGAAGCCCATCGAGGTGTAGTAGGCCGGGCTCAGGAACTCGGTGTCGCGATGGATCACGAGATCGGAGGCGCCGAACAGCGAATCGCCGACGTCGGACACGACGACGACGCCGTCTTCGAGCAGCTCGTCGAGGCGCGCGAACAGGCGCGCATTGGTGATGCGGGCGGCCGGCTTCGGCCGGTACGGCGAGGGTGTCTCGTGCGCCATGCGCGGTAGCCGTCGTGCCTTCACCCTGATCGGCGCCGCGAGCAGGCCGTCGACGAAATCCGGGAAGCGCACGCCGTGGTAATGGTGGTGGCGGATGCGCAGGTCCTCGCTGCTCGCGAAGACCCAGCGCCGAGGATCGAGACGCGCGGTATAGATGCCGAGATCGATGTCGGTCAGCATCGCGCCGAGCATGATCAGGCAGTCCGAGGACTCGACGTAGCGGCGCACCGCGGCGCGCCCCATCGCGCCCTCGTAAATCCCGAGATACAGCGGATGCCGCTCGCTGACCACCGACTTGCTGAGCAGCGTCGCGCAGATCGGAATGCGGTGGCGCTCGGCGAAGGCGACGAGCTGGCGGCGCAGGCCGAAGCGGTGGACTTCGACGCCGGCGTAGATCACGGGCTGCTTCGCCGCCGCGATCATCGCGCTGGCCTCGGCGAGCGCCTCTGCGAGCGCGGCGGCGTCGCTGCGGTGCTTCGGCGTGCGCCGCAGGTGCGCATGCTCGGGCCGCACGTCGACGCGGTCGCGCGGCAGCTCGAGGTACACCGGGCGCTTCATCGTCATCGCGAGATCGAGGCAGCGGTCGATGTCGCGGAACGCGGTGTGCGGATCTTCGAGCGAGGCGGCGGCGACGGTGATCTTCTCGAACACCTCGCGCTGCGTGGAGAAGGCGCCGACGCGGTGGTGCAGCAGCGGATCGCCGGCGCGCTCGTCGACTCCCGGCGCGCCGCTGATGACGATGACGGGCGATTTCTCGGCATAGGCGCCGGCGACGGCGTTGACGAGGCTCAGGCCGCCGACGCTGTAGGTCACGCACACCGCGCCGATGCCGCGCAGGCGCGCATAGGCGTCGGCCGCGTAACCGGCGTTCAGCTCGTTGGTGGTGCCGATGACGCGGATCGCGCTGTTCTCGAGCAGGCCGTAGAACCCGAGCACGAAATCGCCCGGGATGCCGAAGATGTCCTCCAGCCCCAGCGCCTGCAGGCGCTGGATCAGGTATTCGCCGATCGTCGGCTGCCGCGTCGCGCGCGTTCGCGCGGCCGGGGTTCGTGTGCGTCGGGACTCTTTCATCGCTTGCCTCGCATGGATGCTGGAGACCGGGTCAGCCGCGCACGCGCGGGGCGCTGCGCGGGCGGCGACGCGGGCGTTCGGTGCCGCCGCCGTTCAACTGCGACAGGGGCAGCTCGGTGGTGCGCTTGACGAGCCGGGCCGACAGGCTCGAGCGCGTCTCCTTGATCCCCGGCAGGCGATGGAGCTTGTCCGTCATGAAGCGCTCGAAGGCGGCGACGTCGGGCACGGCGACGCGCACGAGGTAATCCGCCTCGCCGAGCATCAGATGTGCTTCGAGCACCTCGGGCATCAGGCACAGCGCCTGATCGATGCGCCGGAACAGGTCGGCGTCGTGCTTCTCGACCTTGATGTGGACGAACAACGTCGTGCCGAGACCGACCGCCGCAGGATCGAGCAGGGTCACGGTGCGCTCGATCACGCCCAGCTCGCGCAGGCGGCCGATCCGGCGCCAGCACGGCGTCTTCGACAGGCCGATGCGCTCGGCCAGCGCTTCCACCGACTGCGCGCCGTCGCGCTGCAGCTCGGCGAGGAGTTTCACGTCGTAGCGATCCAGCGTGTCCATGCGTGCGTCCTCCCGCAGCGATCGGGCTCAGGCTAACTTGCGTCGATGAGAACATTTGGACTCATTCGCGCGCAATCCCATGGAACGAATGGAACGAAATCGCGCGCGACGGCGCCGATACTGTGCGCGTCCCGACAGTCCACGACGGTGCGCCGCGATCCGGCGGCCGTCTCCGCAGGTCGACCGCCGCGTGAAAGGCGCGGCGGCGCGCGGCGCGGTCGATCGACCCGCCGCGTGCGGCCGCGGGCAGCTCGGGCTGCCGCGCGCTGTGTCCCGCCGTTTCCGCGCCGCCGTCCTCCCGCTGCCTTGCTAAACTTTCCGGCATACCGTGCCGGACCTGCGCGATGATAGATTCTCCCCGTGCCTTGAAGATCGGCTTCG
>JBFWSI010000319.1:0-5190 GCA_050248455.1 Gammaproteobacteria bacterium
CTCCGTCGGGCGATTCTTCTTTTTCCGCGCTGGACGCCGGGGGAGTGCGTGGATGCCCGCTGGCGCGGGCATGACGTCGGAGGTTTCGACACGGGCATGTGCTGTCGAACCGGCAGTGGAGTGGATTTACGCTCAGCCATATAGCCACGGAGGACACGGAGAAAGAAATGGATTGGGCTTACGCCTCCGTGCTTGAGATGGGCACGGCCTCCTCTCTCCGCCCTCGGTGTTCTCGGCGGCAAGAGCAGCCCCAACCGAAGCCTCTGGCGCAAGCGAAAAGAGAGGGAAGCGTCGCGTTTCCGATAGAATCCGGGCATGGAAGATTCACCGATACTCGCGCCGCTGAACGCCGCGCAACGCGCGGCCGTGACCACGGGTGCGCCGCAGACCCTGGTGCTCGCGGGCGCGGGCTCGGGCAAGACGCGCGTGCTCGTGCATCGCATCGCCTGGTGCCTCGAGCAGGGGCTCGCCTCGCCTTCGAGCATTCTTGCCGTGACCTTCACCAACAAGGCCGCGGCGGAGATGCGCGCGCGCATCGAGCAGCTGCTCGGGCGCCCGGCCGGCGGCATGTGGGTCGGCACCTTCCACGGCATCGCGCACCGGCTGCTGCGCGCGCACTGGCGCGAGGCGAGGCTGCCGGAGCAGTTCCAGATCATGGACAGCGACGATCAGCAGAAAGTCATGCGGCGCGCGATCAGGGGGCTCAATCTCGACGAGAACCACTGGCTGCCGAAGGAAGCGCAGTGGTTTATCAACGCGCGCAAGGACGAGGGCCAGCGCCCCGAGCACATCGATACCGCCGGCGATCAGGTGCTGCAGACGATGGTCGAGATCTACAAGGCCTACGAGGATGCCTGCCAGCGCGCGGGCCTCGTCGACTTCGCCGAGCTGTTGCTGCGCGCCTACGAGCTGTGGCGCGACACGCCGGGCCTGCTGCGCCACTACCAGGAGCGTTTCTTCCACGTGCTGGTCGACGAGTTCCAGGACACGAATGCCATCCAGTATGCGTGGCTCAGGCTGATCGCCGGCGAGCGCGCGAACGTCTTCGCGGTCGGCGACGACGATCAGTCGATCTACAGCTGGCGCGGCGCGCGGGTCGAGAACATGCAGCGCTTCCGCCGCGACTTCCCGCAGCACGAGATCGTGCGTCTCGAGCAGAACTACCGCTCGACGGGCAACATCCTCGACGCCGCGAACGCGCTGATCGCGAACAACACGGCGCGACTCGGCAAGAACCTGTGGACCGACGGCAGCCGCGGCGAAGCGATCGAGCTCTACGCGGGCTACAACGACATCGACGAGGCGCGCTACTGCGTGGAGCGCGTGCGCGACTGGCATCGCGGCGGCGGGCGCTACGACGACTGCGCCTTCCTCTACCGCACCAGCGCGCAGTCGCGCGTGCTCGAGGACGCGTTGCGCCAGGCCGACGTGCCCTACCGCGTGCACGGCGGCTTCAAGTTCTACGAGCGCGCCGAAGTGAAGGACGCGCTCGCCTATCTCCGGCTCGCGAACTTCCGCGGCGACGACGCGGCCTTCGAGCGCGTCGTCAACCTGCCGGCGCGCGGCATCGGCAATCGTACGCTCGACGACGTGCGCCAGACCGCGCGCCTCGAGCGGCTCATGCTGTGGGACGCCGCGGTACGGCTGATCGCGCACCGCGAGCTCGCGTCGCGCGCGGCCGGCGCCCTGCAGCAGTTCCTGGCGCTGATCGACGAGCTCGCGCACGAGATCGAAGGCCTCGGTCTCGACAGCACGATCGAGCTCGTCGTCGAGCGCAGCGGCCTCGTCGAGCACTACAAGAAGGAGAAGGGCGAGCGCGGCCTCGATCGCATCGAGAACCTCGGCGAGCTCGTCACCGCCGCGCGCGACTTCGAGCCGCCGGAGGACGAGAGCGAGCTGCCGCTGGTGTCGGCCTTTCTCAGTCACGCCGCGCTGGAAGCCGGTGAAGGCCAGGCCGGCAGCTTCGAGGACAGCGTGCAGCTGATGACCCTGCACTCGGCGAAAGGCCTCGAGTTCGCGAACGTGTTCCTCGTCGGCATGGAGGAAGGGCTCTTCCCCCACACGCGCTCGGCGGAGGATCCGAACCAGCTCGAGGAAGAGCGGCGGCTGTGCTACGTCGGCATCACGCGGGCGATGAAGCACCTGACGCTGTCTTATGCCGAGAGCCGGCGCCTGCACGGCACGGACTACTACCCGCAGCCCTCACGCTTCCTGCGCGAGCTGCCGCGCGAGCTCGTCGAGGAAGTGCGCCTCGGCGGCGCGAGCCCGGCGCTGAATCCGCGCGCGGCCGTCGTCGAGGACACGAGCGGCTATCCGTACCGCCTCGGCCAGCGCGTCCACCACCGCACCTTCGGCGAAGGCGTGGTGCTCCACCTCGAAGGCCGCGGCGCGCACACGCGCGTGCAGGTCAATTTCGCCGCCGGCGGCGTCAAATGGCTGGTCGCGGCGTATGCGGGGCTGGAGACGGTTTGAAGGGAAGAGGAACCGAATAGCTGAGCGCAAATCCACTTCACCGTACGTTCATTTGCCGTCATTCCCGCGCCAGCGGGAATCCACGCCTGACAACGAGGTTTCCGTCGGGCGATTCTTCCTCTGCGCTGGACGCCCCGGTAGTGCGCGGATGCCCGCTGGCGCGGGAACGACGAAGGAGGCTTCTACGTGCGCATGCGTCATCGAACGGCCCATGGAGTCCATCTGCGCTCAGCTGTCGAGATTCTTCAATGACCAACAACGAAAAAGGGGCCCGCAGGCCCCTTCGTCGCGCGCTCCGTGAAGGATCGGCTTATTTGCTGGCGTCGACCATGTAGTCGACGGCGGCCTTGACGTCGGCGTCGGCGACGTCGGGACGGCCGCCCTTCGGCGGCATCATGCCGGCCTTGCCCATGAAGCCGTTGATGGCGTGGTCGTAGAGCACGTCGTTGCCCTGCGCGATGCGCTCGCCCCAGGCGGCGGCGTCGCCGAGCTTCGGCGCGCCCGCGGCGCCCGGGCCGTGGCAGACGAAGCAGACGCTGTCGTAGATCTCCTTGCCCTTGGCGCCCGCATCGGCAGTTGCAGGTGCGGCGGCAGCGGCGGTAGCGGCCGCATCGGCGGGGGTCGCGGCCGGGACAGCGGCTTCTGCCGGCGGGGCGGCGGCTGGCGCCGATGCCGCGGCCGCGCCGTCGAGTTTCGTGAGCATGAAGTCGACGGCGGCCTTGACGTCGTCGTCGCTCATGTCGGCTGCACCGCCCTTCGGCGGCATCATGCCGGTCTGGCCCGTGAGGCCTTCGATCGCGTGCTTGTACAGCGTGTCCGTGCCCTGGGCCACGCGCGGCTCCCACGCGGCCTTGTCGCCGATCTTCGGCGCACCGGCGATGCCGGCGCCGTGGCAGGCGAAGCAGACCTTGTTGTACGCGGCTTCGCCCGGGCTGCTCGCGGCAGGCGCCGCGGCGGCGGTCTCGGCGCCGCCGGCATTGCCCGGCGCGGCCGCGGTGCTCGCGATGGCCACCGGTTCACCGCTCGTATTCAGATTGCCGACGGGCGCGATGCGCGCGCCTATGCTGGCGTCGTCGGCCCTTTCTTCCTTGAAGTCGGAATAGACGTGGGCCGCGATGAAATAGACGGCGACGCCTATGCCCGCGAGAAGCAGCAGCACGATGGCGAAATTGCGCACGAATACGGCGTCTTGTTCTGCATTGTTCTGAGGGTGGTCCATGTTGCTTGATCTCTCGCGCCCGGCATGTTCCGGGTGGCCCCGGTGTCCGCCTGCAGGCAGCACATTCTGGTGTTTGGACGGTGACAGCGGAGGACTCCGATGCCGGGCCGCATTATAGCCAATTTGCCTTGCTCGCCTAGCAAAGCACCCCGCTGCCGCCGGCTTGCTCGCGCGGGTGCGATGGTTTCAAATGCGGTGAGCCTGCCTGTCAGCAATGTCCGCCTCACAGGGTCGGTGCGCCATCGAGCGCCGCTGACCCTCACCGACCGGAGAACGTCCCCGTGCAGCACGAAGACAGCGCCGCCGAGCGCATGATCGTCGACGAACCGTATTACGAGCCGCTGGGCAACGAACGCGAGGTCTTCGCCGCCGCGGTCGCGAATCAGCTGCCGGTCCTGCTGAAGGGCCCGACCGGCTGCGGCAAGACGCGCTTCGTGCATCACATGGCGTGGCGGCTGCGCCGGCCGCTCGTGACCGTCGCCTGCCACGACGATCTCACCGCTGCGGATCTCGTCGGTCGCTATCTCGTGAAAGGCGGCGAGACGCAGTGGCTGGACGGGCCGCTGACGCACGCGGTGCGCATGGGCGCGATCTGCTACCTCGACGAGATCGTCGAAGCGCGCAAGGACACCTCGGTCGTCATCCATCCGCTGTGTGACGATCGCAGGGTCCTGCCGATCGACAAGCTCGGCGAGCTTCTGCCCGTGCCGCGCGAGTTCGCGCTGGTCGTGTCCTACAACCCCGGGTACCAGAGCGTGCTGAAGGATCTGAAGCAGAGCACGCGCCAGCGTTTCGTCGCGCTCGAGTTCGACTATCCGTCGGCCGAGCTCGAACAGAAGATCATCCGCACCGAGAGCGGCGTCGGCGACGACGTCGCCCACAAGCTCGTGCGCTTCGGCGCCCACACGCGCAACCTCAAAGGCAGCGGCCTCGACGAAGGTGCGAGCACCCGCCTGCTCGTCAACGCGGCGAAGCTGATCGCGAGCGGCATCGCCCCGGCCGTCGCCTGCGACACCGCTGTCGCCCACGCGCTCACCGACGACGCCGAGCTGCTGCATGCGATCCACGAGCTCGCGAGCGCGGTGTTCTGATTTGACGCCGTGCTATCGGACATGTCGTATGAATCTAAATAGAAGAGCGCAAATGCGCTCCACTGCGTGCTGTTTACCGTCATGCCCGCGCCAGCGGGCATCCACGCCGGGCGAGGAGGTCTCCGTCGGGCGATTCTTCTTTTTCCGCGCTGGACGCCGGGGGAGTGCGTGGATGCCCGCTGGCGCGGGCATGACGTCGGAGGTTGCTACACGGGCATACGCTATCGAAACGCCAGTGGAGTGGATTTGCGCTCAGCTATATGGCACGGAGAACACGGAGGAAAAATGGATGGGGCTCGCGGTTCGGCGAACGCATGCGCCGGATTTGGCGCGAAGTCGTGTTGTCATTTCTTCAATTCTTTCTTCCTCCGTGTTCTCCGTGGCTAGATTCGTCCAACGCCAGAACCG
>JBFWSI010000320.1:0-5186 GCA_050248455.1 Gammaproteobacteria bacterium
ATCGTGGACAGCGGCGTTGCTGCCGAGCGTATACATGCCGCCCCAACCGTCCGGCCGGCAGTGCCAGTTCGCGCGGCGCGGCGCCGGGCATCGCGGGCAAGGGGGGCGGGTCGATGCCGTCGCCGCGTCGCGCGAGCAGATCGATCGTCGCGGCGGCGACGGCCGCCGGCGGCACCTGGCGCAGGCAGTCGTGGTGCGTCTCGGGACAGACGCTGCGATAGCAGTAGCGGCAGGGTACATCGTGGTAGAGCAGTCGGTGCGGTACCTGCCAGGGCGTGTGCTGCGGATTCGTCAGCGCATACAGATCGACCACGGGCGTGCCGAGCGCGGCCGCGAGATGCACGGGCCCCGTGTTGTTCGACACCAGCACCGAGGCGAGGCCGATCGTCGCGCCGAGCTCGCCGAGCGAGAGCTCGCCCGCCAGCGACTGCACCGGCGCATGCGTCGCCTGCAGCACGGCATCGATCGTCTCGCGCTCGTCGGTATTGCCGGTCAGCGCGATGCTGCAGGGCGCGAGCGCGGCGATGGCATCGATCGCGGCGCCGAACAGCGCCGGCGGATAGCGCCGCGACGGCGCGCTCGCGCCCGGGTGCACGAGCACCAGCGGACGATCCTCGCGCAGCAGGCCGCGCGCGCGCAGCCGCCGCTGCGCATGCAGGCGATCGCGCGTGTCGACCGTGAACACGAGGCGCGGATCGCGCGTCGCGGCGCCGACGCGGGCGACGAGATCGAGCTGCCGCGCGACCTCGTGTCGCGGTGGCACCTGCGGCTCGGTCTCGGGTGCCCAGTCGGACAGCAGTGCATAGGGATTCTCGCGGCTGTACGCCAGGCGCAGCGGAATGCCGGCGAGCAGGCAGGTCAGCGCGGCGGGCAGCGCGCTCTGGCTGTAGACGGTGAAGATCACCGCCGCGTCGAAGCGCCGTGCCGCGAGCGCCTCGATCAGCGCGCGATCGCGGCCGCGATCGCAGGCCGCCGTGCGCGCGTTCTTGACCCACGGCGCGTCGTAGACGAGCGCGTCGTCGACGAAAGGCAGATGCGGGACCAGCGCCGCGCCGCCCGGCGAAGTCAGCAGGCTCAGGCTGCGTCCCGGCCGCTGCTCGTGCAGCGCCCGCATCGCGGGCGTCGACATCAGCACGTCGCCGAGGTTATCCAGTCGCACGCACAGCACGCGCCGGGCGAGCGACCAGTCGGGGCCCGTGACGGCGCCGACGAGGTTCACGCCGCGCGCTCCGTCGCGCGCGCGCCGAAGACGTCGAGCGCCTCGCGCGGATCGCTGACGCGCCGGTCCGGGATGCGCCCGGCGCCGCCG
Source organism: Gammaproteobacteria bacterium (assembly GCA_050248455.1). Classification (GTDB taxonomy): domain Bacteria; phylum Pseudomonadota; class Gammaproteobacteria. The sequence continues at coordinate 1,310 of JBFWSI010000320.1, forward strand.
CGCCATTCAGTCTCGTGGCCGCGATCGAAGAGGATCGCACGGCAGCCGGCGCGATGCGCCGCCTCGACGTCGTCGAGGATGTCGCCGACGAGCCAGCTCGACGCGAGATCCAGATCGTGGCGCGCCGCGGCCTTCAGCAGCAGCCCCGGTGCGGGCTTGCGACAGTCGCAGACCCGCGCATAGCGCGCCACCGGTGCGTCGGGCAGGTGCGGGCAGAACAGCGCGTCGTCGAGCGCGAGGCCGTGGGGCGCGAGCAGCGCCTGCACGCGCGCGACGACGCAGACCAGCGCACCGGGTGCGAAACGGCCGAGCGCGACGCCCGCCTGGTTGCTGACCAGGATCAGCGCCGCGCCGGCGTCGCGCGCCGCGGCCAGCAGCGGCAGCATGCCCGGCACGAGGCGGATGCGCGCGGGATCGACGTTGTAGGGCACGTCCTCGATCAACGTGCCGTCCTTGTCGACGAACAGCGCCGGTCGCCTGCCGTGGACGTCGTTCATGGCCACGAGGTCTCGCGCATCGGCAGCACCATCACTTCCGGCATCACGGATTCCTCCGGCAGGCACAGCGACCACAGCACGACCTGCGCGACGTTGGCCGGGTCCTGCAGGTTGGCGACGTCGATGTCGGGAAAGCGATCGAGCAGGAACGGCGTCCGCATGCCGCCCGCGAGCACCGCGGTGACCTTGATCCCCTGCGGCCTGAGCTCCGCGTGCAACGCATGCGACAGTCCCAGCAGTCCCCACTTGCTCGCGTGATAGGCCGCGGCGTTCGGCCAGGCGCGCCGCGCCGCGGTCGAGGTGATGTTGACGATGTGGCCGCTGCCGCGTGTCTTCATCAGCGCGGCGGCCGCGCGCGACAGCAGGAACGGCCCGCGCAGGTTCGTGCGCAGCACCGCGTCCCATTGCTGGACGCTCAGCTCCTCGATCGGCAGCGTGACGTCGATCGCCGCGTTGTTCACCAGCACGTCGAGCTTGCCGTGGCGCTCGCGCAGTGCGGCCATCGCACCGTCCACCTCCGCCTCGGCGCCGACGTCGAGGCGCAGCGCCTCGGCGACGCTGCCGCTCGCGCGCAGCTGCGCGGCCTGCGCCTCGGCGCGCGCGCCGTCGAGATCGGCGATAACGACCTGCGCACCTGCCGCGGCGAGCGTCGAGGCGATCGCCGCGCCGAGGCCGCTCGCACCGCCCGTCACGAGGGCGACGCGATCGCGCAGCAGGAAAATCGGCGGCGCCATCCTCACGCGCCCTGCGCCGCGCGCGCCGGTGCCGCGTTCGTCGGCCGCGCGCGCTGCGCGCAGGCCGTGGCATAGGACAGCGCGATGCCGCCGGCGACGCGTGCCCAGGTGAACTGCTGGGCGCGCACGCGCGCGGCGCGGCCCAGCTTCGCACGCAGCGCCGGATCTTCGGCGAGCGCGGCGAGCGAGCCTGCCAGCGCGGCCGGATCCTCCGGCGGCACCAGCAGGCCCGTGATGCCGTCACGCACCGTGTGGCGGATGCCGCCGACCGCGCTGCCGATGACGGGTGTGCCGCAGGCCATCGCCTCGATCGGCGTGATCCCGAAGGGTTCGTACCACGGCGTGGTGACGAACACGTCGGCAGCGCTGTAGAGCGTGCGCAGGCGATCGCGGCCGCGACGCCCGACGAACTTCACGCAGTCCTCGACGCCGAGCTCCGCGGCGAGTGCGCTCAGGCGCCCGATCTCCGGCGTCGCCAGCGGATTCGGATCCTCCGCATTGCCGCCGACGACGTAGAGCGTTGCCGGCACGCCGTGCGTCTCGCGCAGGAACTGGATGCCGCGGATGACGTTGTCGATACCCTTGCGCGGCACCAGGCGGCCGAGCTGGAGCACGGTGTAGGCCTGCGGATGCCAGCCGAGCTGCCGGCGCGCGGCCGCCCGATCCTGCGGATACAACTCCTTCGGATCGAAGCCGCAGGGAACGATGTCGATGCGCGCCGGATCGGCGTCGTAGAGCTCGAGCATGTCGAGCCGATCCTGCGGGCATTCCGCAATCACGCGATCGGCCTCGCGCATCAGCTCGCGCTCGATGTCGACCCGCTGCAGCGGGAAGCGATCCGCGCTGCCCTGCGCGCGACGCCGCACTGCGCCGAGCGCATGGAAGGTGATCACCTGCGGCACGCCCCAGCGCGCGGCGACGCGCCGGGCCGCGAGCCCGGACATGAAGAAGTTCGCGTGCAGCACGTCGTAGCGCTGGCGATCGCGCGCGGCAAACGCGAGCAGCGAATCGGCGAACTCGTCCATGTACGGCAGCATCGCTTCCTTGGGCACGAAACGCGGCGGGCCGGCGTCGAGATGGATCACGCGCACGTTCGGCATCCAGTTGACGACCAGCCGCTGCAGCGGGTTGTCGCGTCGCGTGAAGACGTCCACCGCGCGACCCAGCCGCGCGAGCTGACGCGCGACGTTCGCGACGTAGACGTTCTGGCCGCCGCTGTCGACGCCGCCGAGCAGGGCGAGCGGGGAAGCGTGATCGCTGATCAGGGCAATCCTTTGCGTGGCATGAGGCACTGCTGCATCCTTTCTCGCGGCATACGTGCCGCTGCTTCGTCATCCTTCCGGTGGCACATCCTGTCCTTGGAAGTAGAGATCGCCCGCCTGCCTGCGTGCTTCCGCACGTGCCTTCAGCACGCCACGCAGGCACATTGCGACCGCGCCGCTCAGCGCCTCGTCGTACATCGCGTGACAGCCGCTCGCCGCGACCACGATGCCGTCCAGCCACACGCTGCCGCCGAGCGTCGTATCGCCGGCGCGCAGGCACTGCGGCTGGCCGTGCTGGATCGCGAGACTGTCGCGGCCGACGCGCCAGCTGAGGCGGGCCTTGGCGCGCGCGAAACCGGCGTAGAGCGCGTCGTCGGCGTCGTCGTCGCCGAAGCTCGCCTCGAGCAGGATCGCGTCCTCGAATGCGCTGTCGGACGCGGCGCGCAGCGGGTTCATGATCACGACGTGCAGGTAGCCGCTCTCGCCTAGCGTCCGATCCCGGCAGGCGGCCGACAGCAGCGGTGTGCTCAGCTCGATCGCGCGTCGCGCAGCGGCGAAATCGCACAGCGCCGCGTCCGAGTGTCCATGCACGATCCGCGGTTCCACTGCGTGTCTCCCCGGCGCATCCGGTGCGCCGGAAGCGCGATGCAGGAGACGTACCAGCGCGTGACCGGTCCGGTGCGGAGCGCAGGCCGAGGAGCGGTCATGCCGGCAGGCGCTGCGCCGGGTTTTCATTGTAGTTTTTGCCGGCGCCTGACGTAATCTTTTCCGGCGCCCGACATACTCGGTATACGGGCAGCAGGCCCGGTTTCCTCGTCGGCCGCGGCGCGCGCGCCGCCCGCCGTGGAACGGCGCTTGCTTCGTTGCTCGACCGTCACGATGACGAGCGAGAACGAATGAACGCGGCGTGCCCCGAACTGCCGAGCTTCGTGCAGATCGAACCGGTCGGACAGTGCAATCTCGCCTGCCGCATGTGCCCGGTCGGCCTGCGCACGGACGGCCGTGCCGAGCGCGTGGCAGCGATGCCGGTGGCGCGCTTTCGCCGCCTGCTCGATCAGTTCCCGACGATCACCGAGCTCCACCTGCAAGGCATCGGCGAACCGCTGATGCATCCACGCTTCTTCGATCTCGTCGCGATGGCGAGCGCGCGCGGCATCCGCGTGTCGACCAATTCGAATCTCACGCTGATGAGCGCCCGCCGGGCCGCCGAATGTGTCGCGAGCGGGCTCGCCCGCCTGCACGTGTCGATCGACGCGGCCTCGCCCGCCTGCTACGAGTGGATCCGCGTCGGGGCGCGCTACGGTCGCCTGATGCGCGGCCTCGAACGCCTGCACGAGGCGAAAGCGCGCACGGGGCAGGGACCCGGGATCGAGTTCGTCGCGGT